>JAITVR010000152.1 GCA_031285695.1 Prevotellaceae bacterium | reverse complement strand
AAGTCGCAGAATGACCCTAAATTTTTCTTCCGAAATCTTGGCTCTAAAAAAATACTTATTACTCATTGTTCAACAATTAATTAAGCAAAGATAAGCATTACTTAACTAGTCTTGAACCTAATTAAAAATTAAGAATTAAAAATTAAAAGGTTGCTTTTCCCAACTTTATTTTGTTCGACACAAACATTATTACGCCCAAAATTACAAACAGGAATATGCTGCCGAAGAGCAAGGCAAAATCTTCGACCTGCAAAATGATGTACAGGAAGGCGTAAAGTATGAGCATAATGCCGGCAAGAATAAAGGTAACCGATTTCTGCTGTATCAGCGAGTAAAAATAAATGGTGGTCATTAGTATGGTTGCTGCGCTTGCAGCCAAGTAAGCCCAGCCAAAACCGATTTGCTCCGAGAGCGAAAGCAGCAGGCTGTAAAATAGTATCAGCGCAATGCCAACCAAAACGTACTGGAAAAACTGTATCGGTTTTTTGGTAAAAATTTCGACAAAAAAGAAAACAATAAACGTAAGCGCAATAAACATCAGCGCGTACTTTGCCGAGCGCATATTCTGCTGGTAGTGGTCCACGGTTTCAATAAGGTTTACGCCAAAAGAGTTGCTGCCCAAATCCGCCGCATTGTTGTCCGACCACGTTTCGGGAATTTCGCGGTTGAAGCTCAAAATATTCCACGAGGCGCTGAACTGCTCTTTTTCCACCGCAGATTCGGGCGAAAAGCTGCCAATGAACGACGGCGATTGCCACCGCCCACCAACCGTAACGGCGGTATGCTGCCCAATGGGAATGAAGCTGAGCGCGCTGCTGCCGTTGAGCTGCATGGTGCAGTCAAAGCGCAAATCGTCCGTGAGGCTAACATCGTTGAGGGGCACCATCAGCGTTTTTCCCGAAATATTTTTGTCGTAAGAGCGCGAGCGGTACTTATTCTTGCCCACTACATCAACCGTTTCCGAAACCGAAAACAGCTGCACAACTCCAACCGTTGCCTCAAGCGTTTTATCGCCAATTTTAAAATCGGGATTTTGCGTTACGCCCCTCAAATCGGTTACGCCAATAGCAATTTGGGCTTTGTCAAAATGAAGCGTGCTGTTGTCAATTTTCAGCTTGGTAAGCTCCGCAAAATTGCCCTCAAAGTGAATGCTGCTCTTGTACAAAATAGCCTTGTAAATGCCGTAGTGCCGCTCCTCCGGAGTGAGCGTAGCGTTTACTTTTAGCTCTTTGGGCGTAACGTAAAGCGTGTGCCCTTCGTAGTACGCTTTTTTGTCCTTGTCCAGCTTGACGGTGGTGTACGGAATAAGCAGCAGCGGCGCGCACAGCGTTTGCGAGCGGCTCCACTTGTCGCTGATTTTCTGAACAGTTTCACGGCTTCTTTCCTGCCGCTCTTCAATCAGATTCCGAATCATTGCGCCCGGAATGAGCAAAAGAAGAATCAGCAGGGCAATTGTAATTCCTTTAAACGTGAGCGATTGCGTGAACTTTTCTTTAAGATTTTCCATGTCTATTTTCTTTTTTAAATACTGAGTGTAAAATAAGTATGCGACAAAAAGCAAGGCTGCGCCCCACACAATTATAACAATGATAGCAACCATTATTTTCTTACCTCATCAAACAGCGCCTCCACATTTGCCGGTGGAATATCCGGCAAAATTGCCTCGTGCGATGGCGAAATTACCAAGCCTGTGGGGAATAGTTGCTTCAGCTCGCGCACCTTTTCGCGCACCTGCTCGGGTGTGCCCTGCACAAGTAAGTACTGCGCATCAACGCCGCCGCAGAACGAGGTATTTTTCCCAAAGTCATTTTTCAAACGCTCTGGCTCCATTTTTGCGGCAAGCGCTTGAATGGGGTGCACCACATCGGCGCCCACGGCGGTAAGGTCGGGGATAACATCATGAATGGCGCCGCACGAGTGGTAAATTACTTTCAGCCCGTAGCTCTTGGCCTGCGCAATAATTTTGCGGCTGCCCTCAAACACAAACTCGCGCAGCATGTCGGGCGAAACCATCAGCCCCTGCTGGCTGCCAAAGTCGTTGCCAAATAGCACGGCGTGGAGTTTTCCTTTCGTTGCCTCAAAAAATATTTCGTTCGCCTTGAGGTAAAAATCCGTTATGCGGTCAATCACCGCCTTGAACATTTCGGGCTCGGCCACCATTTTCATCAGCGCAGTTTCCATGCCAAATGCGGCGCAGGTATCCTGAAAATGCGCCGACCACAGCACGCCCATCACAGCGTAGTCGCGCTTGGGCACATCGTCCACCACCTTGCGGCACAGCGCAGGGTCAATGTACTTGGCGGGGTCGGGCCAGGGGAATTTATCCACGTCTTTTGGGTCCGAAAAATCTTCAAAAAACCCCGGTGCGGTGAGCGTGCGCTCCTCGGGATTTCCGTGTTTATCTTTTGCAAAATCAAAGGCTGCGTAAATAGCGTTTGAGGTGGGCGAGTGGTAGGGCATTTCAACGGCAAAAACATCGTCGTTGATTTTTGCCTTCAGCTCGTCTTCGGTTTTTACGCCAAAGTGTGTGTAAAGATTTGCCAGCGCATCGGGGTGGGGAATGCCAAGCCATGAGGCGGGGTAATCAACTGCGCGGCGTTCAACCGTCGCTAAAAAACGTTCGAGGTGTGTCATGGGGTTTACGATTTATTTTTACTAATAATTTTACCTATTGTCATTCTGAGCGAAGCGAAGAATCTCACGTTCGCACGATGATAATTTTGTACAACTTGAGATTGGCTTCGCCGAACTACGGTTCTTCGCTTCGCTCAGAATGACAACCGACAATGTTTGCATTGTTTGTTATAGTCACGCTTTGGCGTGCTTAGGGCTAAAGCGTAAATATACAAAAAAAATCGCTTCGAGGTTGCCCCAAAGCGATTTTTCTAACAGCCTTTTTGTGTAAACTTACAAAGCCTTGCGCGTAGAGTAGTTTATCTTCAGCGCGCTGACCTTGCGCAACTCCTGCTTCACATCGGTTACAATGCCCATGCGGGTATCCTTGTCCACCTTTAGCGAGGTAGTCATGTACTGACGGTCGGCTTCATCGCGCGCTTCACGCTCCGAGGCAATAAAGTCGCGAATATCGTTCAATGACTTGTAGGTGTCGTTGAGCTGAATGCGCGGCTCGGTGCCAAACTTGGCTTGGTACGCCTTAATGGGCGAGCCAATGTAAATGTAGCTGACCAGCGATTTGCGCTCCAGCTTAGCGTACTCAGTAGCTTCTGGCAAAATGGTTTTTACCAGTACCTCGCCCTTGCGCATGGTGGTACTTACCATGAAGAAGAACAGTAGCATGAATACCACATCGGGGAGCGAAGCGGTGGAAATAGCGGGCATTCCGCCTTTTTTCTTGCGTCCAAAATTTGCCATGGCTAATTTCCTCCAATGTTTTTAGGTTCAGCTTCCGATATACGTTGTGGGTAAACTTTTTTTACCATTTCCTGCTCGTCATCGTACAGCGCCACAAATTTTTTGCCAAAGTGTTGCATGGCGTACTCGTCCTGCACCTCGTTGTAGGCGGCAATGAGCTCATTTTGCACTTTAATGTACATTTGGTAGCTGGTGCCGCGGTCGTTTTGCAGCGACACTACGCCCTTCGATACCATTACGTTGCCTACACCTTCAATGTTCTTCAGCTCCCTTTCGGGAAGGTTGGGGCTGTCCGTTGCGTTGGCCACAAACTCTTTTGCCTTTGCGCGCAGCTGGCTAATGTCGGTAGGCTCGCCGTTTACCAGCAGCCTATCCTGCGCATTTACCAGCACGGCAAGCACGTTGCGCTTATTTACCTTCGTGTCTTCCACTTTTTGACTTTTGTCAGGAATGGGCGGCAGCCTGCGCAGCAAGCCCGTGTCCACGTCCATGGTGGTGGTAACGAGGAAGAAAATAAGCAGCAAAAAGGCGATGTCCGCCATTGAGCCTGCGTTAATTTCTTGTAGTTGTCTTTTTGCCATAATATTACTTAATCATGTTGCGCACGCTGCTCACAAGAATGCTAAGGAAAGCGCCCGCAAAAAGAATGTACATGCCGTAAATGCCTGCCTCGCTCCAGCGTATGGCGCCGGCTGAGGTTACGCGCTCCAACTCGGGGTCGAGCCCCATGGTTGTGGTTGATGAAACAGCGTAGCAAAGCAGCGTAAGCGCCACCGCTCCTACAATTAGCAGGGCTACGGATTTTACTTGCTTGGGCTTTTCTACAATGCTGTAAACGAAGAAGCCAAGCACTCCCAATACGGTAGCTAATGCCAAAACGTAGCCAAAGTATAGCAACGCATCGGCTTCAACGGCGCCGGCATAAAACAGTACCGAAGCGAGGACTGCCAAAGAAAGCACTCCGATGTTGATGTATTTTAAAATTTTCATTACACAATGAATTTTAAAGTGAGGAAGACGAAAAAATCAAGCATGCAGCATTTCTGCATGCTTGATTTTTGCTCCTACTTCTTGTTTAGGTTGTACTTTACCAAAATGTCAATCAACGAGATGGAAGCGTCTTCCATGCTGTTGGTAATAGAGTCAATTTTGCCCAACAAGTAGTTGTAGAAAATTTGAAGGATAATGGCCACAATAAGACCGCCCACCGTGGTAATAAGGGCAACCTTGATACCGCCGGCTACCACCGTGGGAGAAATGTCGCCTGCTGCCTGAATAGCATCGAAAGCGCCAATCATACCAATAACCGTACCCAAGAAGCCAAGCATAGGCGCAATGGAAATGAAGAGCGAAATCCAGCTCAAGCCGCTTTCCAGCTGACCGGTTTGCACGCCGCCGTAGGCAATAATTGATTTTTCTACCACATCAACACCTTCGTGTGCGCGGTCAAGACCTTGATAAAAAATGCTGGCTACCGGACCGCGGGTGTTGCGGCAAACTTCCTTAGCGGCTTCTACGCCGCCTGTTTTTAGCGCATCTTCAATTTTGTTGAGCAACTTTTCAGTGTTGGTGGTGGCCAAGTTGAGGTAAATAATACGCTCAATGGTTAGCGCCAAACCCAAAATCAAGCAGATAATGATGGTGGCCATAAAGCCGGGGCCGCCTTCAATAAACTTGGTTTTGAGCTGCTGGTGAATGGGAACTTCCTGCTCGGCGGCCTCTACCGTGGCTACCTCAGCGGCAGCATCGGTAACTTCGGCTACCTGCTCGGTGGCAGGTTGGGTAGAATCGACTGCTGCCTCTTGGGCAAATGCCGAAATGGTGTTGAGGCTAAGCGCGCCGCACAGTGCGAAAAAGGCTAAAAACTTTCTCATGGTTAAAATTGGTTTGAAATTATTTGGTTTTAAAAATTAAAAAAAATTACAAGTAAACGTACCTCTCGTTGCGGAGAGGGCGGGATTCGAACCCGCGATGCCCTTTTGGAGCATACACACTTTCCAGGCGTGCGCCTTCGACCACTCGGCCACCTCTCCTCATTTTTTTAGCCCAAAATCCGAAAAGGCCTTGGCGCGATTTGAAGTAGCTAAGTAAGAATTTTTTTTCATAAAAAACAACAAAATTGTAGAATTTATTTTTTGTAAAAACAAACTATATTTTACAACTATTTGATTCTTAAATGGTTATTATTTATAAAAAAGCAAACTCTTTTTAGAGTCGAAATAATTTCGTAGCATTTTCCGTTGTTATTTCATCTACCTCGGCTGCGCTGACACCTTTTAGTTCGGCAATTTTTTGTGCCACAAAAGTGAGGTAGCTGCTCTCGTTGCGCGTGCCTCGGTGCGGCGTGGGAGTAAGGTAGGGAGCGTCGGTTTCGAGCAAAATATCGCTGAGCGGAATGTGCTGCACCACCTCGGCCAGCTTGGCGTTTTTGAAGGTTACCACGCCCCCAATTCCGAACTTATAGTCGCCCATTTTTTTTACCTCGTGGTACATTTCGATGGAGCTTGAAAAGGCGTGAAATACGCCGCTCACCTTGGGATGCACGCGGCGCAGCACTTCCATAATTTCGTTGAACGAATCGCGGGCGTGAATGACAACGGGCAGCTGAAATTTTTCGGCTAAGCGCAGCAATTTTTCAAAGGCAAAAATTTGCTCGGCAAGAAATTCTTTGCTGTGGTAGCAGTCAATTCCTACTTCGCCCATGGCGACAAATGTGCCTGCGGGTTGCGCCTCCAGCTCGTGCTGCACAAAGCGCAAATCGTCCTCTACCGATGCTGCGCTGATGGAGGTTGGGTGCACGCCAATCATGGGTTTGCACACCGCTGGAAATTGTTTTGCAACGCTCATCATGTTGCTGTACGTGCTGCGGTCAACGTTGGGCATGAGCAGCTGCGTAACGCCTGAAGCCTGCGCGCGCGCAATGGTTTCGGTGCGGTCGGCGTTGTACGCTTTGTCGAAAATGTGGCAGTGGGTGTCTATCATTTTAATGCGCTTTGCGCGTTTGAGAATTGTTTAATTTGTTTGAAATGGTTTGACGATTGTTTTGAAAATTATTGTCGAAACGCGCGCAGCGCATTAAACAATTTTTGAACAATTTCAAACGCGCAGCGTCAAACTTTTAAAGTAGCTCCTTAACTTTTTTCTTCAGCTCTTCGCCGTAAAAATTCTTTCCCACCAGCTCGCCTTTGCGGTTGATGAGAAAGTTGGCAGGTAATTTATTTACTAAATATTTTTGCGCAGCGGTGCAACCGTTTTTTACATCGCAGTGCAGGCTTATCCACGGAAGCTGCTGCTGCGCTACGCTGGCTTGCCACTGCTCGCTGCTTTCGTTGAGCGAAACTTGAAATACCTCGAAGCCGTTTTTGCGCAGCTCCTTATATGTAGCTATCAGCTCGCGGTTGTCCATTAAGCTCACGGGGTTGTTCGAATCCCAAAAATCGAGCAGCACCACCTTGCCTTTTAGCGCCGACAGGCGGTGCGTTTTTCCCTGCGCATCGGGTAAGCTTATTTCGGGCTTGTTTACCACTTGCGCGTTATTTACCAGCTGCTGTAGCTCCTCGCGCTGCAGGCTGTTTTCTATATTTTCCAGCTCCGCAAAAAGCGATTGCGTGTAGCTCGATTTTGGAAAATGTACGCGCATGGAATCGGCCAGCATGCGGAGCAAAAAGCGGTCATCGGCGCTGCCGAAAAGCGGAGTTTGTCGCGCAAATTTTTGGTAGTAGGCAAAAATGCTTACAGGCGATGCGGCGTGCAAAACGATGAGTTTTGTGTTGTGCTGTTTTTGCTGCACAAATAATTTATTTACGCTTCGGCGCACCTCCTGCGGGTTGTTGGTTATTTGCATCAGCGAGTCGAATTGTTGGTTGATGCTTGCGCTGTTTTTTTGCAGCAGCAGCATTTGCTCGGCCTCCTCCGAACCGCTCACGCTGCTTGACGCTACAAGGTTTTGCGCTTGCGCCGAAAGTGAAATTTGCTCGCCGCTTTTTGCCAGCAGCATAAGGCTGCCGAGCGTATCCAAGCGCAGCTGATAGAAGGTTGCCGGCTCGGATTTTTTTATGCGGAAAGAAAAATTTCCGGCATCGTTTAGTCGAGCCGAATCAACTAATACGGTTTTTCCAACGGTAACTTTTTCGAGCGTAAGCAGCGCGCCGTTGGCGTTGTCTATGCGCCCTTTGATGGTGGCTGACTGCTGCGTGCAGCCCAACGTTAGCAAGGCAAGCAGCGCAATGGATAGATTTTTTTTCATGTCGGTTTTTTGTTGCAGTGTGTGCACGCAAAGTTAAGCTTGTTTTTTGTGCGGCGCAAAAAGATATTACAAAATTAATTTCATATACACAAAAAAAAGAGCAAAATATTTGGAGAGATATTTTTTTCTACCTATCTTTGGAGCGTTCCTTTTTGCTCTACATCAGCGAATTGATTTTTTATCAACAAACCCAAAAAACACAGGCATGTCATACCTGAAGTTTAATAAGGAAGAGCTGGTCAACTTAGAGTATTCGCTCAACCGCGAAATGCTCAGCACCAACCGCGCAGGCAGCTACATGAGTACTACCATCGTTTGCTGCAACACGCGCAAGTATCACGGACTTTTAGTGAGCCCCATTGATGAGTTTGACGGCGAGCGCCACGTGCTGCTTTCAGCGCTTGACGAAACAATTATTCAGCACGACAAGGCGTTCAACTTTGGCATACATCGCTACCCAAATAGCATCTACGAGCCGCGCGGACACAAGTACATTGTCGATTTTCAGTACGACCCCACGCCCACCATTGAGTATCGCGTAGGCGGCGTACACCTGCGCAAAGAGCTGCTCATGGTGCACAACGAAGACCAAGTTTTGATACGCTACACGCTGCTCGAAGCGACCTCCAATACCACCCTCCGCCTAAAACCTTACCTTGCGTTTCGCAACGCGCACGCCCCAAGCAAAGCCAACACATACGCCGATGTAAAAAGTAAGGCGATAGAAAATGGCGTATCGAATAAGTTGTATGTGGGCTTTCCAACGCTCAACATGCAGCTAAGCAAAAGGTGCGAATTTGTTGCCGTTCCCGATTGGTACAACAACGTGGAGTACTCCGAAGAAATCAAGCGCGGCTACGATGCGCACGAAGATTTGCTTGTGCCGGGCTACTTTGAAGTTGCCATAAAAAAAGGCGAAAGCATTATTTTTTCCGCCTCGCTAAAAGAAGCTGCGACGGCAGGATTGGGCAAAAAATTCAACGCCGAAATTGCCAAGCGGCCGGAAAAAGTTTCCTTTAAAGGTTGCCTCAAAAACGCCGCCGACCAATTTATAGTTCGCCGTGGAAAAAATACCGAAGTGGTGGCCGGCTACCCGTGGTTTGGCCGCTGGGGTCGCGATACTTTTATTGCCCTGCCCGGTATAACCCTTTCGGCCACCTGCACCACTACCGGCAGCGACGCTAAGGAAAAAGCAAAAACCTGCAAGGACGTACTCGATACCATGAGCAACGAAATGCAGGGCGGACTTTTTCCCAATATTGGCCACGGCGACAACGCCGCATTCAACTCCGTTGATGCGCCCATGTGGTACTTTTGGACCATTCAGCAGTACGAAGAATTTACCGACGACCGCGCGGGAGTTTGGAAAACTTACGGCAAAAAAATGAAGGCCATTTTGGACGCATTTCGTAAGGGAACGAGCAACGCAACGGTGCACGAAAATGGCCTAATTTGGGCAGAGCAGCCCTACAGGGCGCTTACGTGGATGGACGCCATTGTAGGCGGACACCCCGTTACGCCGCGCTCGGGTTATCAGGTAGAAATAAATGCGCTTTGGTACAACGCCATTTGCTATACGCTGGAGCTGGCGCGCGAGTTTAAGGATACCAAGTTTATAAAGGACTGGAAGGATATGCCCGCGCTTATCGAGTCCACCTACAAGCCCATTTTTTGGTGCGAGGAGCGCAAGCACTTGGCCGACTACGTTGACGGAAATGGGCAAAATATTTTTACCCGCCCCAACCAAATTTTTGCAGCCTCGCTAAAGTATTCGCCCATATCAGAAAATAAGCGCGCCTGCGTGCTTGAGGCGGTGGAGCGCGAGCTGCTTACGCCAAAAGGAATTCGCACGCTTGCGCCAAAAAATCCGCTGTACGAAGGGCGCTACGAGGGCGACCAAGCCACACGCGACAGAGCGTACCACCAAGGTACGGCGTGGCCGTGGTTGATAGGACATTTTATAGAAGGAATGCTGAAGCTGCATGGCAAGGCATTTATTTCAAAAGCAAAGTGGATAGTGGAGCAGTTTGAGGAAGATATGACCTCCTACGGCATCAGCTCCATTGCCGAGGTATATGACGGCGACCCGCCACACAGCCCCGGCGGCTGCATTTCGCAGGCGTGGAGCGTGGGCGAGGTACTGAGGTCTATTAGATTGATTGAAAAGTATGAGAAGACGTAAATCCATAAAATAAAACGCTATGAAAAACATTTTTTTACTTTTTGCAGTAATGCTATTGATAGCAGTATCATCGTGCTCAAAAGAAGATACTGTAGGCAAACAGAATGAAGTAACGGAGGTAGAGCAGCAGCCCGATGTTCTTCAACTGTTGTCAGATTATGATAACATGAAGCGCTACTTGTATGAAGATGATGGAATGGAGCTGCTCACTGCGGATTTACAGTTTAGTCAAGAACAACAACTGCAATTTGATAATGAGTTGAAGGTTATAGAACAAATTTATGTTGAAAAACCACTGGTAAAAATAAAATCTATGGCAAAAGCTAGTAGTGAGGGGGAATTAGACGCGCACTCAATTACGGAAGCATTCGATGAACTTACAGAAGTGATGATGACGTATTCGGCTCATCAAGGTGCTTCCGAGCAGTGGATGCTTGCATCTAATGAACTCGCAAATGTAGTTGGGAGCTTGTCGCAAAAAATGGTGGAGTCAAGCGTTGTTGTCGATTTAAAAGTACTAGTAACAAGCAGTTTGCTGGACTGCCAAAATAATGTAAAGGAAAAGTGTGATTTATCAAATGAAGAAACTGTTATGTTTGATAAGATGTTGGCTAATATGTGCGCGGTAATGACATCAGAGTCTTTTTTGTTAGACATTCAAAACAGTAAAATCAATGGGACAGAAGTCTCTAACGGTCTGACAAAAGGACTTTTTTCATGGATAGGCAATGCTGTAAAAACTGTAATCTCAGTATTTATTCCTGTTGCCATAGTGTTTACATCGGCGTATTTTGGCTTTTTGGTTGGCATGTTAGGCGGTCCGATTGGTGCGACAATCGGTGCTGCTGTAGGGTTGGTAGCTTCCTATAAGTTATTGGTTTCACTTGGTGCTTTGCCAGAGCAAATTTTAAAATAAAGATGGAAAACAGAGGTGGTTTTTCTGTGAAGAGGAAAACACTGTTTTTCATGGTGTTTTTTTGTTTGAGTTTTACTGTCGCTGCCCAACCAGAACATCATTTAGGGCTAATAGGGGGAAAAGTGATGGGAGCATCTTACACCTTGCAGTATAAACGATGGAGTGCTGATGCTAACGCTGGGTGGTTAACAGGCCTTAGAGGAGGGTACGGTTCAGTGAATGGGTTGTACAGACTGTTTGTAATGGAAAAAAATGTTGGTTCGGCGTGGCAGGACGGTGCAACATGGTTCAATATTGGTTTAGGAGTATTTGCACAGGGTTACACAGAGGCAACGCAGCATCAGCAAGAGTTGGCAAAGAAGTTGCAGTATAACACGCCTGTAGGAGTTCAAGCTGTGGTACAAGCAAGAGGTACGCTTAAAGTTTTTCCTCGGTGGAGTTTTGGGTTTAACGGCACAATTCCTTTTACTCTTAACGAAGAGTTTGGTGCAGAAAAGTTAAGTTTTGGAGAGGTTTGCTTGGGCTATCTTTCCTTATCGGTACAGTATAAAATAAGGTAGAGTTTGTGGGCTGAAAAATTGAATCGTTGAATTATTGATTTTTTGAATTATGTAATTATTGCGCAATGAAGGTACTAATGTTTGGTTGGGAGTTTCCGCCTCACGTAGCAGGAGGATTGGCAACGGCATGCTTTGGGCTTACCAGAGGCTTGGCGAAGTGCGGCGTTGACATGACTTTTGTGGTACCCAAAGCCTATGGCGACGAAGACCAAAGCGCCACGCGCATTGTAGGCGCCGAAGATGTTACCTTCGATGGTAGCCAAACCGATTTGGAGGAGCTGTGGAAGCACTTAGTTTACGTAGAAGCCGGTTCCAACCTTTTGCCCTACCTTTCGCCCGAGGAGTACGAAAATATTACATCGGATACGGTGCGCGATGGCGCTATTTCGCACACCTCGCACTACAACCGCCGCTTTACATTTAGCGGAGGCTATGGAAAAAATTTGATGAGCGAGGTGGCGCACTACGCGCTGCTGGCGCACACCATTGCCAAGCAGCATGAGTTTGACGTAATTCACGCGCACGATTGGCTTACCTACATGGCGGGAATTTCGGCAAAAAGAGCAAGCGGAAAAC
>JAITVR010000136.1 GCA_031285695.1 Prevotellaceae bacterium | reverse complement strand
CAAGGTCATCATCATGACCGATGCCGACGTGGACGGAAGCCACATTGCCACGCTCATCATGACATTTTTCTTCCGCTACATGGTCGATTTGGTAAAAAATGGCTACCTGTACATCGCCACGCCGCCACTTTACTTAGTAAAAAAAGGCAAGCAAGAGCAATACTGTTGGAGTGAAGACCAGCGCCAAATCGCAGTAGAAGAGCTGGGTAAGGGCAAGGAAAGCAGCGTGCACGTGCAGCGCTACAAGGGTCTTGGCGAAATGAACCCCGAGCAGCTGTGGGACACCACCATGAACCCCGCCTACCGCACCCTGCGGCAGGTAAGCATTGAAAGTGCCGCCGAAGCCGACCGCATTTTCTCCATGCTTATGGGCGACGAAGTGGCTCCGCGCCGCGATTTCATTGAGTCCAACGCGCGTTACGCCCGCATTGATGCGTAGCCCAAAAGATTTGTTATTAGTACAAAAAAATCAAAAAAAAGCGTAAAATTTTGGTTGTTTGTAAAATATGATATAACTTTACAGTCAGAATTTTAGCGAAAAAACAAAATTTAGTAAACTCAAAAATCATTTTTTACCATGAAAAAAGTTTTAATTCTTCTACTCGGAGTAGCCGTTATTGCAAGTTCATGCGGACGTGCTGACAAGAAGGCTGCTGCAAAGCAGGCAGAGATTGAAAGGATTCGTATGCAGCAAGATAGCGCCCGCCGTGCCGACGAAGAGCGCATGCTGGAGCTGCAAATGAAGGCGCGCCAAGATTCGCTCGCTATGGCAATGGCCATGAGCAGTTACGAAAGCGCAGAGCCTGCACCTGCTTCGGCATTCTACGTAGTGGTTGGCAGCTTCAAGATAAAGTCAAATGCTACCTCGTACATGAGCGATATGCAGGAAACTTTTGACGATGTGCAAATTGTTTCCAACGGCGGTTGGAGCTTTGTTTGCGTAGGCGGTAAGTTTAGCTCATTCGGCGCAGCTGCTCGCACCATTGATGATGTAACCAGCCAGCTCGGCGGTGGCGGCGGCGATGAAGAAGAATACGCCGAAGACGAAGAGTACATGGACGAAGAAGGTGGTGGCGAAGAGGAGTATGCTGAGGAAGAAACCTACGATGAAGAAGGTGGCGATGAAGAGTACATGGACGAGGAAGAAGGCTACGAAGATGAAGAAGGTGGCGGTGAAGCATGGGTTATGGCCATTTAATTCATTTCCAAAAATAAAAAAAAGCCCGGGCGTATGCTTGGGCTTTTTTTGTCAAAAGTAAAATATTATGCGCCGTCATTGCGGGCTTGACCCGCAATCTCATAATCGAACTGCTCTCATTGCTGGGGATTGCGGGTCAAGCCCGCAATGACAAGGGCAACTACACAATTAAAAAAATGAATTCTTTTGGACAAAAATTTCGCGTAAGCATTTTTGGCGAATCGCATGGCGTGGCAGTTGGTGTTTGTATTGATGGTTGCCCTGCGGGAATTGCTTTGCGCAAGGAGGATTTTACCGCCGACCTTGCACGCCGAAAAAGCGGCGCACGCGGCACAACTCCGCGCGTGGAAAGCGACATGCCCGAAATTCTTTCGGGCGTGTTTGAAAACAAAACCACTGGTGCACCTATCACAATCATTTTTCGCAATGAGAATACGCGCTCGGGCGATTACTCTACCTTGCTTGCCATGCCGCGCCCCGGTCATGCCGATTTTGTGGCGGCCAAAAAATTTGGCGGCTTTGCCGATTACCGCGGCGGCGGACATTTTTCGGGACGAATTACCCTGGGCTTAGTTGCGGCAGGAGTTGTTGCAAAGAAAATTTTAGGTGAAGTAAAAATTGCTGCCAATATTTTGGAGATTGGCGGCGTAAAATTCGGCGAGCACGAACAAATATTAGAGCAAGCCATGGCTGCCGGCAATTCGCTTGGCGGCGTGGTGGAGTGCCGCGCGGCTAACATGCCGGTGGGTTTGGGCGAACCGTTTTTTGACTCGGTAGAATCGCTGATAAGCCATGCGGTGTTTGCCATTCCGGCCATTCGTGGTGTAGAGTTTGGCGAGGGTTTTGCCTCGGCAAAGCAAAAAGGCAGCGAGCACAACGACCTAATAGCTGACGAAAACGGAAGAACGGAAACGAACAACGCCGGCGGTGTGAACGGCGGCATCAGCAACGGCAACGACCTTATTTTTCGCGTAGCGGTAAAGCCCACAGCAAGCATTGGCGCACCACAGCGCACCTTCAACTTCGAGAAAAATGCGGTGGACGAGCTCGTTATTCGCGGTCGCCACGACGCCTGCATTGCGCTGCGCGTGCCGGTAATACTGGAGGCCGTTACGGCTATGGTACTGGCGGATTTGAAAATTGTTAATTGTCAATTATAAATTGTCAATTGTTTTATGGAAGCTTTTCTTTTTAGCATCAACAGCGTGCTGCCGGTTTTTTTGCTCACCTTTGTGGGCTGGTTTATTAGGCGGCAGGGCATGCTGCCGCAAAATGTGGTGGGCGCGCTCAACAGCATTGCCTTTAACATTGCGCTGCCGGCGCTGCTTTTTCGCGAAATGGCGCAGGCCAACATTACGCAAGTTTTTCACCCTGCCTTTGTGCTGTACGGCGTGGGCGGCACGGCGCTAACCTTTGCCATTGCTTGGGTGGTGGCCGAAGTTTTTATAAAAGATAAGGCTTCGGTGGGCGCCTTTGTGCAGGGCTCGTTTAGGGGAAACTACGCCATGATGGGCCTGCTGCTTATTTTTAATATTTTGGGGCACACCGGAAAAGGAATTTTGCTCACCGCCTTTGTGGTGCCCGCCTACAACATTTTGTCGGTGGTGGTGCTAACCTTCCGCAGCCGCAACCCGCAGGGCGGAAGCGTGGCCAAGGCGGTGTACGGCATTGCGCGCAACCCGCTAATTATTGGCATACTGTTGGGCTTGCCTTTTTCGCTGCTGCAAATACCGCTTTTTACGAGCGAAAATACCAAATTTTTGGCCACTACCGTCAAGCATCTTGCCGATTTGGCAAATCCCTTGGCCATGCTCGCCATTGGCGCCTCCATTAGCGCAGGCAAGGTGGCAAAGGGGCTAAGGCTGGCGCTTGGCGCCGCTGTGGTAAAGCTGGTGCTGGCGCCGCTGCTGCTTGTTGGGGCGGCCTACCTGCTGCGCGACACGCTGGGCTTTAGCGGCGAAGATTTGGTGGTGCTATTTGTGGTATTTGGCGTGCCCACGGCGGTGGCCAGCTACATTATGGCCAGCAAAATGGACGCCGATGCCGACCTTGCCGCCAACATTTTGCTCATAACCTCGCTGCTCTCCATTTTTACCATTACGTTTGGCATATACCTCTTCAAGGCAGGCGGATTAATTTAGTGTAAAGGCTAAAACCTTCGGATTTTTCACTTTCTCTATTGGTGAAAGGGTAAAACCTTCGGCTTTTTTGCTTTCTCTATTGGTGAAAGGGTAAAACCTTCGGCTTTTTCGCTTTCTCGGATTGTTGAAAGGCAAAAACCTTTAGTTTTTTCACTTTCGGAATTAGTGAAAGGCAAAAACCTTCAGCTTTTCTGCCTTCGCTTTTAGTGGAGGGTTAAAATCTTGAGCTTTTCTGCTTTCGCTTTTAGTGGAGAGACAAAATCTTGAGCTTTTCTGCTTTTGCGGATTGTTGAAAGGCAAAAACCTTTAGTTTTTTCACTTTCGGAATTAGCGAAAGGGTAAAACCTTGAGCTTTTCTGCCTTCGGAATTTCCGAAAGGCTAAAAACCTTTAGTTTTTTCGTTTCCGGAATCTCCGTAAGGCTGAAACCTTCAGCTTTTCTGCCTTCGGAATTTCCGAAAGAGAAAGGAGGCTAATTTACAGGGAAAATTATCCGTAGCTATACCTAAAAGCGTAGCTTTGCTTGCTACAGATTTATCCGCGCGCCGTTAGGTGTGCTATGTTGGTAGCATATTGTCAATGTCCCCCGTTGAGCCGAGGCTGCGCCCCGGCTCGGCTATTCTTGCAGGCTCAGCCTGCCGAGATAAACCGACTGAGGCAAGAGCCTCAGCCGAACGGGGGGCTTTTCCCTTAAAAGTACACCCTGCACCCGCCCATGGGCATAAAGCCCTGCTGGTAGGTTATGTCGTACTTGCCGGTGCTGCTGTTGAAGGTGCGAAACATGATGTTTTTGTGGTTCGTTACGTTATTTACCTCAAAAAAATACTCTAGCGCCATGCGCTTGTAGTTGCTCTTCATGTTGAGGTTGATGTCGCAGCGAAAGTAGTTGGGCATGCGCTTTTGGTAGGCCTGGGAGTAGTCCAGCACGGCTTCAAAGTCATTGATGGTGTTGGCAGATGAGGAATTTACAAACCGTTTTCCACCTAAATAGGAGGCCTTGAGGTTAAGGGAAATCAAGTCGGCTTTAAACACCTTCCACTCGTAGCCGGCAAGGGTGGTGAGCGTGTAGTTGCCGGCAAAGCGCGTGTGGCGCTCCACGCCATCGTAGCCCTTGTACTTGGAGTCGTACAGCGAGGCGGTAAGTAGGTAGTAGTAGCCACTGCTGAAAAACTTTTCGAGCGTAAACTCCACGCCGTAGTTTTTTCCGGTTCCGCCGTTGGCAAAAACGTAGCTGTTGTCGTTATAAAAACCATCGCCAAAGTTGAGCAGCGACTCCTCGGGGATTTCGGGAATAACGGGTACATCGTACAGGTGCTGGTAGTACACTTCGGCCTTTAGGCGCGTGCTTTTTGCCAGCTTCAAATCGTAGCCCAGCACGGCCTGAAAGCTTTTGTTCATCTTCAACTTTTTGTTGGGGTAAGCTCCATTTTCTATATAAAAGCTTACCTGCCGCGGCGCCACCTGCGAGTGCAGGCCGGCGCCAAAGTTGAGCGAAGAGCGTGCGCTCACGGTATATTTGAGCCCCACCCGCGGCTCTACAGTAGCCTCGCCCGAAAGGAGGTAGTACTGCGAGTACAGCCCGGGCGTAACGCTCAGCGCATTGCTAAAGCGGTGCTGCCACTGCGCGTAGCCCTTGGCAAGCGCGGTGCGGTGGGCACCATCGTGCTCCACCGTTGTGCTTTGGTCTGGCTCAAAGGCAACATTGCGCATATCGGTGTTGAAAATATCTACGCCTGCGCCTACCTGCAGAAAGTTGCGGCTGTTGACCTTGTGCAGCAGCGTGGGGGAGTAGCTTAGGCTGCTCTCCTTATCTTTTCCGTCAAAATATTTTACGCGCTTTTCGGTAGGAAATTCTACCACATGCACATCGGTGGACACGCCGAAGTGGCGGTACGCCAAGCGATTTTCGAGCCGCGTGTCGGGGCTAAAGCGGTGCGTGTAGCTGAGCCCCACAAAGTACTGCCGGTTTTTCATCAGCACCTCCTGTCCGGCTTCGCCAGCAAACCACTCGGCGGTGTCGGTCATGTCGGGCTTGATGTGTATGCGGCTTGCGCCAAGCATGGTAATGAGTGAGAGGTTGCCGCTCTTTAGCGGAATATTAATTTTCGCCGTCAGGTCTTGGTATTCGGGCACTGCGCCGCCCGTGCCGGCAATGTTTACCCCCACCAAATCGAGCAGCTTGAGGAAGGAGTAGCGAGCGTTGACCATGTAGGTGGCACCCGTTTTTTTTGAAATAGGCCCCTCGGCGCCCAGCTCAAAACCGTTGAAGCCCATGCTGCCCATGAACTCGTGCTGCTCGCTGTTGCCGTTGCGCAGGCGCAGGTCGAACACGCCCGAGGTGGCGTTGCCGTACTCCGCAGGAAAGGCGCTGGTGTAAAAATCGGAGTTGGTCAGCTGGTTGTTGTTAATCATGCCTACAGGGCCGCCCGTGCCGCCCATGGCGCCAAAGTGGTTGGGGTTGGGAATATCGAATCCGTCTAACCGCCACAGCACCCCCGATGGCGAGTTGCCGCGAATGATGATGTCGTTGCGCGAATCGTCCGAAGCCATTACGCCGGCAAAGTTGGCCGCCATGCGCGCCGGGTCGCCCCACGAGCCGGCGTAGCGGTTGGCCTCCTCGCTGCTGAGCATGCGCGCGCTTACGCTCGCCATTTTGTTCAGCGGCAGGTCCTTGTCCACCTTGGCGGTTACCACCACTGCATCTAACTCGCTCACGCTTTCCTCTAAAAAAATCTCAAGCACCACCTCTTTGCCCGAATTGACTAATACGTTGCTTGCCACAAAAGGTGCGTAGCCAAGCATGGTGGCGGATAGCGAGTACCTGCCCACGGGTATTTTTTCTAAGCTGAATTCGCCCTGCTCATTGGTAGCTGCGCCGCGCAGCTCGCCGCCAACCGCTACCTGCACGTTCACGCCGGGGATAGGCTCCTGCGTGTTGCGCTCCACCACGCGCCCGCGTATGGTTTGCGATAGCTGCTGCGCCGCCGTGCCAAGACTTAGCGCACAAAAAATGAGAGAGAGAAAGAAGATTTTTTTCATTTTATTTTATAAGAAAATTAGGTAATAACCGAAGTGCAAATGTTGACGGTTGTCATGCTGAACTTTCCCCGTTGTCATGCTGAGCCTGTCGAAGCATCTCACGTTCGCACTACTGTTGACATGTTACCACACCTTGAGCCCCTTCGACAGGCTCAGGGTGACAAATGCGTAGCTGCTCGCGACCCCACAGCTGTTATAGTCACGCTTTTTTTCTAAATTTGCGACGGCAAAGATAAACCGACCGCAACATGCGCACAATAATCAATTATAGGTATATTACACATGAGTAAGGTGAGGGAAAAATGGGAGGCCCTGCAGCAGCAGCAGGCTTTTGACGAGGCGCGGCTGGACTACGACCTTGTCCGCCGGCACATGCAGCGCTTAGAGGAGTTTGCGGCCACCGGCAGCAGCAGCTTTTTTATCTTCGATGTCTTCAAGCAGCAGTACATTTACGCCTCGGAGAACACCAACAGGCTGCTGGGGCCCAACTTTCGGCAGGTGATGGTGCACCAAGAAATATCAACGCTCGACGGCGTGATTCACCCCGATGATGAGGCCGCGCACGAGCGCACGCGGCTACAGTTCTACACCTTTTTGGGCTCGCTGCCGCCCGAGGAGCGTAAGCACTACCAGCATATTCACCACGCGCGCATACGCAACGCCGCCGGCCTGTACGTGCGCTACATGGCGCGGCAGCAGGTGCTGGAGCTCGACCCGCAGAGCAACATTTGGCTCATACTAATTGCGCTAGAGCTGGCGGCCGACCAAAGCCAGTCGGCAGGCTTTGACTACAGCGTGGTAAACACCAAAACCGGCAAGCGCCTGCTGCTGCCCGATGATAGCAGCGTGCGGCTCTCGGAGCGCGAGCACGAGGTGCTACAGCTAATGAGGCAGGGGCTGCTGAGCAAGGAAATTTCCGAGCGGCTGCACATCAGCGTGCACACGGTGAGCGTGCACCGCCGCAATATTTTTCATAAAACCGGTACCGGCAACGCCATTGAGGCCATAAGGGTAGCGGAAAAAATGGGAGTGGTGTAAAATGCTGCCGCACGCCCACGCGCATTGCGCCCCTGTACCACGTCATTGCTGAGTTTGTCGAAGCATTGCTGCGTTGGCTTTTCCCTTGATTGCCCTCGCCGCACCCCTTCGACAGGCTCAGGGTGACAGCGCGCGGCGAGTTGAGGGTAAGGGGCACAAAAAAGCCCAACAAAAAAATATTTTTGCCGAACTATGCTAAATAATTGAAAAAATTTTTCCTACGCGCGCTACGAATACAGGTGTGCTAAGCGGAGGTGTGCTGAGAGAGTAAACAAATACCGCACACTGCCAAGAGAATGGCAGGGCTGAGGGTTAAAGTATGTTGGAGGTAAAGCATGGGGGGGCAAAGATACAAAATAATTGAGAATTGAAAGCTGATACGTTTTTTTATTGTTTTACAAATTACCGTATCGCATTTGGTTAGATTTTTATGAGGTTTTAGAGGGGCTTCAACACCAACTTGTCAGGCTTTTTCTATCTTTGCAAAAGTATAAATTTTTGAAGAGGAGAGATGGTATGCGATTTTTACCTGTAAAGTGCAGCCTGCTGTTGGTGCTGCTTGCTTCGGCGGCTACGGCGCTTGCTTCCGATATTTTGCGCATAGAAGCTATTACCGACCGCAACGGCTTGTCGCAAAATACGGTAAGGTGTATGGTGCAGGATAGCAAGGGTTTTATGTGGATGGGAACTACCAACGGTTTGAACCGCTACAATGGTAAAGAATTTAGCGTGATGCAAGCCCAAATCAGCAGCCTTCATTCGCTGCAAGACAATAGGATTCGCAGCATACAGGAGGACGAAGAGGGCTACATTTGGGTGCGGACGGTTTCGAGCGTGCTGTACTGCTACGATTCGCACTTGGAATCGTTTATAGACTACGACCCCGGTAATGCAAGTAAAAAATTTTCGCACGTACAAATAGCAAAAAATGGCGATGTGTGGATGTGGGGAACTGATGACGGTTGCTGCAGGGTAAAGCACGAGGAGGGCGGCCTAAAGTCGTGGCACATCAATGAAAAGCTGCTGGGTACTTCTGCCGTAAATTTTTTGTTTGAAGATGCTGCTCAGCGCATTTGGATTTGTACCAATACGGGGCTTTTTCGAGCGGCCGATGAGAAGATGGAAAAGGTGCTTGACGGAGCATTTTACAGCGTGCAGGAGCTGGATAAATACCTGCTGTTTTTCGGCAGCAATCAAGCTGATGTTTACGACAAGCAGACGCAGGAATTTATTGAGCCGGTGGAGTATCCGCAGCCCTTGTCGGCAGTTCGCGCGCATACGTTTGAGTTGGGAGTGGTGCTGCTTGCTGCAAGGCAGGGAATGTACGTATTCAGCGTGAATAAAATGCAGGTAGAGCCCGCCGATTACTTATTTCAAAATACGCGGCTGCCCAATGCCGATTTTATTACCGACAATAAGGGCAGCAGCTGGATATACAATATGTCGGGGCGCTTGTGGCGGCAAATGGCGAATGGCAAATTTGAGTCAATAGAGGTTATTCCCTCAAAAATACTTTCGTCCATAGATATGGAGCGCTACGAGGTGTACCAAGACTCGCGCAATATTATTTGGATTACCACCTATGGCAACGGCTTGTTTGCCCTTTACCCCAATGGTCAAATGCAGCACTACACTGCCGAAAAAGGAGGTTTGCCGTCCGACTATTTGCTGTGCATAACGGAGGATACTTCGGGCGAAGTATGGGTGGGAACGGAGTTTGCCGGCGTTGCCAAAATTTCGTTGACTACCTACGCTACCAACTTTTTTTACCCCGCATCAAACGAAGCAGGCAACCGCGCTAACGCCGTTCGCCTTATCTATCAAGATGCCGCAAAGCGCTACTGGTTGGGCACCCGCAGCGGCCACCTTTACGTTTGCGATTCGACCTTAAAAAAAATACACACGCACAAAATTTCCGGAGCTTTGCCCTACGCCATGGCCGAGGATAGACATGGCAATAAATGGGTGGGAACTAAGGGAAAAGGAGTTTTTGTGTTTTCCGGAGCCGGAGCCGGCGCGCCTCGCAACTATACTTTGAAAAACCGCGACAGGCAGCTATCGTCGAGCAACAACATTTTTTCCATCATGCGCGACAACAAGGGGCGCATGTGGGTGGCAAGCTTTGGTGGAGGTTTGCATTTGGCAGAGGAGCACCAAGGCGAACTGAGCTTTCGCCAAATTACGGCGCGCACGCCGGGGCAGAATATGGTGCGGGCGCTGATTCAAGATAGGAGTGGCGTAATGTGGGCAGCAAGCAACGAGGGCGTAAATGCTTTTAACCCCGATGAAGTAATTGCCGACGAAAATCTCTACATCAACTTCAGCTTTGATACAAGAAATGACAGCTCGCTAAACAACAACGAGGTAAAGGCCTTGCTGGAGGATAGCAAGGGGAGAATTTGGTTGGGAACCAACGGCGGTGGGCTCAACTTGCTGGTGCGCGAGCAGCCGTTGGAGCGCTCATGGTTTAGGCGCTACTCGGCTACCAACGGGCTGTCGAATGAGGTAATACAGGCCATGCTTGAGGACGAGAAGGGAAATATATGGGTGAGCACCGAGAATGGAATTTCACGCTTTGACCCCGATACGGAAAAGTTTGAAAACTACACTTTTTCCGACAAGCATCAGGCAAATTTGTTCAACGAAATGTCGTGCTGGCGTAGGAATAACGGAGCGCTCATGTTTGGCAGCTTCGATGGCGTTTGCATTTTTGACCCAATGGCAATAGCGCACAACTCCTACGTGCCGCAGGTGGTGCTTACAGAGTTGAGGGTAAACGGCAGCCGTATTCGACCGGGCGAAAAAGGCGCGCCGCTGAAGGAAAGCATTACCACCACGCGAAGCCTAAAGTTGAAGTACGAGCAAAATACCTTTGATGTGGAGTTTGCCATGCTGAACTTTCACGAGCCGGAGTTCAACCAGTACATGTACTACTTGGAGGGCTACGAAAAAACTTGGAATGAAGCCACGCGCTACAACGTGGCGCCCTACCGCAACGTACCCGCCGGCAAGTACAAGTTTCATGTAAAGGGCAGCAACAGTTTTGGCATATGGAACGATGATGTTACCACGCTCGACATTACCGTAGTGCCACCGTTTTGGCGCACGTGGTGGGCAATGCTCATTTACCTGTTTTGCCTGTCGGTTATTTTTTACTTTGCGTGGAATCTTTTTTTGAAAATACACCGACTGAACACGGCTGTGGAGGTAGAAAAGCAGCTCACGGAGTACAAGCTGCGATTTTTTACCAACATATCGCACGAGTTTCGCACACCTTTAACCATCATTCGCGGCGCCATTGAAAACCTTGCCGGACAGCGCAAACTGCCCATGGTGGTGGCCAAGCAGGTTGCCATTTTATCCAAAAGTTCAACGCGCCTGCTGCGCCTTATTGACCAGCTGCTGGAGTTTCGTCGCCTGCAAAACGATAAGATGGAGCTGCGCGTGGAGCCTACCAACGCTGTAGAATTTTTTCAAGATATTTTTCAAACCTTTAAGGAGCTGGCGGAAAAGAAAAAAATTGAATTTTTGTTTGAAGCCAGCGAAGCTGAAAGGCAAATGCTGCTTGACAGAGGTAAGATGGACAAAATATGCTACAACCTGCTGTCCAACGCCTTTAAAAATACGCCGGAGGGCGGCAAGGTGGCGGTGCGTCTGCTGTTTTCGGAGGCGAATGACAGGTTTACGCTCAGCGTGTCGGATAGCGGCGTAGGCATTCCGAAGGAAAAGCGCGAGCTGCTCTTTAAGCGATTTGCCCAAATACACTACGTGTCGGGCGGCGTGGGCGTGGGTCTGCACCTAACTTCGGAGCTGGCCATGGTGCACAAGGGCAGCGTGGACTACTCGGATTCGGAGTACGGAGGTGCCTGCTTCAGCGTACATATTCCGCTATCAGATAAAAATTATGAAAGCGAAAATGTGGAGGTGGCGGCATCTTTGAGAAAAGTTGCAGAGGAGCAAGAATTTTCGGTGCTGCTGAGCGCACCCAAAGAGGAGGGCGATGAGCGACAGCACGATTACAAGCTGTTGCTGGTGGACGATGACGATGAGGTGCGGGAATTTTTGCAGGGGCAGCTGGGCGAGCACTTTGCCATAGCAGTGGCAAAAAATGGAGTGGTGGGCTTGGAAAAGGCGCAGTGTGAGGCGCCCGACTTGGTGGTGTGCGATGTGATGATGCCCGAAATGGACGGCTTTGAGGTTACGCGGCGGCTGAAGGACGGCTTCGAAACCAGCCATATTCCCATCATACTGCTCACGGCGCACTCGTCGGACAAGCAC
>JAITVR010000055.1 GCA_031285695.1 Prevotellaceae bacterium | reverse complement strand
TTGAAATGGTCGGCCACGTACTCGCTAAAATGCGGGTCGTTGGTGGGCACAATTATCGCGTCAACGCCCTGTTGCTGCATGTGTTGGCGAAGCGCAGAAAGATTTTTGTTCATAGCCGTAAATTTCAAATTTATAATTCCAAATTTCAAATTGGGTGGCGGAAATAATTTGAAATTTGGAATTTGAAATTTTGCATTATAGCATTTTTCCTGCAATTTCGGCAAGCTCGCTTCGCTCGCCTTTTACAAGGTTTACGTGCGCAAAAATTTCCTCGCCAATCATGCGGTCGCTGAGGTGCGTGAGGCCGTTGGAGCGCGCGTCCAAGTAGGGCGAATCGATTTGCTGAATGTCGCCGGTAAACACCATTTTTGTGTTTTCGCCTGCGCGGGTTACAATGGTTTTTACCTCGTGCGGCGTGAGGTTTTGCGCCTCGTCAATAATGAAAAATGTGTTGCTCAAGCTGCGGCCGCGAATGTACGCAAGCGGCGTAATCATTAGCTTATTTTGGCGTTGAAGCTCTTCAATGTGTATAGCTTCCTTGCTCGTTGGCTTGAGCTTACTTTTGATTACCGAAAGGTTGTCGTACAGCGGAAGCATGTACGGTGTAAGCTTTTCGTTGATGTCGCCGGGCAGAAAACCCATGTCTTGATTTTGTAGCGGAATTACCGGTCGCGAGAGCAAAATTTGGTCGTAATCGCCTTCTTGCGCCAGCGCAGCAGCCAATGCCAGCAAGGTTTTGCCTGTTCCGGCAATGCCCGTTAGCGATACTAATTTAACATTTGGATTCATCAGCGCATTCATGGCAAAAGTTTGCTCGGCGTTGCGCGGTTCAATGCCGTAGGCGCGAACTTTGTCCACCACCTTTAGCTTTCCGCTCATTTTATCGAAGGCGGCAAGCGCAGTGCTGTCGCCGCTTTTTAGCAAAAAGTTTTGGTTGGCGTGCGGTTTTAGCTTTAGCGCAGCGGCTTCAAGTCCGCTGCTGCCTGAGTACAGCGCGCTGATTTGCGCTGCCGAAACCTCAACAACTTCGGTGTCTTTTTTCAGCTGGTCAATGTTTTTTACCTGGTCATTTAGGTAATCCTGCGCATCAATGCCCAGCGATTTTGCCTTCATGCGCAGGTTGATGTCCTTGCTCACAAGCACCGTGGCTGCTGCCGGATTTTGCATTTTTTCGTACATTGCTGCCGCTAAAATGCGGTGGTCGGGCGTCATTTCGTCAAACGAATCCATCATTACCTCAGGAAACGCGCGCCCCGGAACAATGCGCAGCTTGCCCAAATTTTTGCCCAAGGAAACGCCGCCGTTGAAGACTTTGTCGCCCGAAATGCCGTCGAGTATGCGCACAAATTCGCGCGCGTTGAAGTTAATTTGCTCGTTACCTTTTTTAAATTTATCGAGCTCCTCCAGCACCACAATGGGGATTATCAGGTTGTTTTCCTCAAAGTTGTAAATGCAGCGGTAGTCGTGCAGCAGCACGTTGGTGTCTAACACAAACGTTTTGGGCTGCTTGTCGGTTGCGTTCTTTTTCATATTTTTATAGAATTGGTTAAACATTGTAATACATAAAAGTAGCCATTTATTTTAAAATGAAGTATGAAAAAGTGGTAATTTTTCTTCAACTTTGCAACCCAAATTTGTACTATTTAAACATGAATTACTCCGAAACGCTGTCATATTTATACGCGCAGTCTCCTGACTTTCAAAATGTAGGAAAAAAAGCCTACAAGCCGGGGCTGGAAAATACGCTGCGCTTGGACGAATATTTTGGACATTTGCACCGCAAATTTAAGAGCATTCACGTGGCGGGAACCAACGGAAAAGGCTCCACCTCGCACATGTTGGCGGCGGTGCTGCAAACTGCCGGATACCGCGTGGGGCTTTACACCTCGCCGCATTTGGTCGATTTTCGCGAGCGCATAAAAGTTAATGGCGAAGAAATTTCGGAGCAAGCGGTGATTGATTTTACCGAAAAAAACAGGGCGGTTGTGGAGCGCATTCGCCCCTCGTTTTTTGAGCTGACGATGATGATGGCCTTCGATTTTTTTGTGCAAAAAAATGTTGACGTTGCCGTGGTGGAAGTGGGGCTGGGCGGGCGTTTGGACTCTACCAACGTAATCACTCCTGTGCTCAGCATCATTACCAACATTGGGCTTGAGCACACGGATTTGCTGGGCGATACGCTCGAAAAAATTGCTACCGAAAAAGCCGGAATTATTAAGCCGAACGTGCCTGTTGTTGTTGGAGAATATCAGGTGGAAGTAGCGCAAGTTTTTGAGCGCAAAGCGGCGGAATGCAAGGCTCCGATTACGTTTGCAAATTCCATACATTGTCATTGCGGGCTTGACCCGCAATCTCAAAATCGGGGGATTGCGGGTCAAGCCCGCAATGACAACCGCAAAATTTACGCGCTTGATTTGCATGGCGATTATCAGCAAAAAAATCTTTGCACGGTGCTTGCTGCGTTAAGCGTTTTGCGTGAGCAAAACGAACTTTCTTTTTCCGAAAAAAACATTGAAGATGGCTTGCTTCATGCCGCTGTGCTGACAGGTTTGCGCGGGCGTTGGCAGGTGGTGGAAAGCAATCCTACAGCTGTTTTTGACACCGGGCACAATGCGCACGGGCTGGCGCAAACTATGGCGCAGCTGCGGCAAATTTTGTGCCGGCAGCTGCACATAATTTTCGGCATGGTGGCGGATAAGGATATTGATAGCGCGATTGCGCTGCTGCCCAAAAATGCCGTGTACTACTTTACGCAAGCCGCCATTCCGCGCGCCATGCCGGCCGATGTGCTTGCCGAAAAATGCCGCGCAATTGGTTTGCAGGGCGAGGCTTTTTCTTCGGTAGCGCTTGCATTAGCGGCAGCGAAAAAAAATGCTGCGGACAACGATTTTATTTACGTTGGCGGCAGCACCTTCATTGTTGCCGATGCGCTGAAGGTGGTGGAAAGTGGAGAGTGAAACCACTGTTGATATGGGTATCATGCTGAGCCTGTCGAAGCATGCGGCATGGAGTTTCATCGGCGTTTTTTTAAAATATGCGGGAAATTGAGCAATAATTGCTACTTTTGCGCGTTGATTCAATATATCTATACCTTATCCGAAAGGTTGAGAAAAGTAACCCTGTGCTGATTGTCTCTACATACCTCAAAAACCTTGCCAGCTTTGCATACTTTAAGAGGCGCAGCTTGGCGGTTTCGGAAGTTTGTATAAACACACACAGGTATCGCGAGAACAATCAACACGCCTATACCCCAACGCGCGCGGAGGAATTTTTTTCAATTATTTACCTAGGTTGCATTCCTACGGAATGCAGAGTTGGGGAATGGCAGATTTTTCTACCGAGCGATAATCCCTGACGGGATTGAAAGAGACGCTTCGACAGGCTCAGCATGACAAACGCGCGGTGGTCGCAGCAGTCCCTAAAAAAAACGTTAGGCGGAGTCACAAACTCCGCCTTTTTTGTCGCATGTCGCAAGTCGCGCAGCAGCTACCCTTTTTTCTTCTTTACCCCATTGTACACCAGGTACAGCACAAAGAGCACGCCGAGTACAAGCAGCGCAATGGTTAGCTCGTGAAAAACGGATTCAAGCAGCGCAATATTTCGACCAAAAACGTAGCCTATTACCGCCAAAACAATGTTCCACGTAAGCGCGCCAAGTGCGGTGTATAGGGTAAATGTTGCCACGTTCATTTTGGCTATGCCTGCAGGAATGGAAATGAGCTGGCGTATGCCGGGCACAAGCCGCCCTACAAAGGTGGACGATTTGCCGTGGTTTACAAAGTATAGCTCCGCTTTTTCAACCTTGGCCTTGTCAATAAGAAGAGCGTGCGCAAGGCGCGTGTCGGCCAGCTTGTGAATAATGGGGCGTCCCAAAAACCAACCCATGTAGTAGTTTATAAAGGCGCCAATCATTGCGCCGGCCGTGGCCACCAGCACTATGGCGGGAATGCTCAGGCTCGATGTGGGCGCCATGGCCACCATTACCGCAGGCGGCACCACCACTTCGGACGGAAAGGGAATGAACGAACTTTCCACCATCATAAGCACCAGCACCAGCAGGTACACGTGCAGCGCGTTGAAGGAGTTGATGTAGTCAATAGCCGACTGAATGGTAGCAAAATGTTCGAGCATAGCTGTTTTTACTTTTTAGATTTTTTACTTGGCTTGTACTTTTTATACAGGTTCATCACCTCGGTTTCGTCATGCGCTTCGGTACAGGCATCAAAAAATTCCGAAACGAGCTCAATGTTTATTTTCAGCCCTCGCTCCAAGTATAGCAGGCAGCTGTTCATATCGCAGCTGTAGTAGTACAGCGCAGCCAAGCGGTACGCCACCTCCGCCACATCAAAGTTGGCGGTAAAAGCCTGCTCAAGCACGGCAATGGTTTCGGGCACATCGTACAGCATAAAGCTATACTCCGCCATTTTCATCCACGCCTCCACATCGTACTTATCCAGCGCCACCACTCGGTCGAGCGAGGCCAAGGCCTCCTGCACATCATCGCGCGTAGCCTGCGCCTGCGATAGCGCAAACCAAAATTCGGGATTTTCGGGCTCCAGCTCCACGCTGTGCTGCAGGTAGGTGTAGGCAGCTTCCACATCGCCCGCCTCATCGGCCACCGAGGCCAAACCGTAGTAGGCGCCGGCGTATTTATCGTCAATTTTTATAACCTGCTCGTAGCATTGCTTTGCTTCCGCAAAAAGATTTTTCTGCTCGTAGCATTCGCCCAGACGACAGTGCGCCTCCACATCGTTTGGCTGCTGCTCAATGTATTCACGCAGCACGCTCACCGCCTCGTCTGTGCGCTCAAGCGATAGCAGCGCATCAACTTTGTTGTAGTAGGCCACGTCCATTTTTGGCGCAAGCAGCAGCGCGTAGTCAGCCGCTTCAATGGCCTCCAAATCCTTATCCATGTTGAGGTACACCTCGCTCAAGGCGTTCCACAGGTAGGCATCGTGCGGGTCTTCGTCAATGCTTTTGTTGTAAAACAAAAGAGCATTTTCCCAATCGCCAATTTGCAGGTAGCAGTACGCCATGCTGCCCAGCACGTGCAGCGGCGGCGGCGCAAATCGGCTGTGCGCTGCCAGCAAGTAGCGCAGCGCTTTTTGGTACTCATACTGCCGAATAAGGCTGTCGGCGGCCATGGTAAAAATGTGCATTAGCTCTGCATCGTCGTCGGCATCGGCAAGCAGCCGGTCGAATATGCGCGTGCCCTCCTTTACCTTGCCCTGCATGGTAAAAGAGCGCGCCTTGAAGAGCTGCACCAGCATGCTGTCTTCAATTTTTTCAAGGCGATTGAGTATGCCAATAGCATCGGAGTTGCGCCCCACGCAGGTCAAAACCTCTACCTTGCGCAGCTGAATTTCGGTAACGGCGGGGTGCTGCAAATCGGCTATTTCAATGGCTCGCAAGGCCATTGTCATGTCGCCGCGCTCAAGCAAATAGTAGTCAATTATCAGCTCAAATTCTTCCACATCAAAGTAGGTGGACTTGCCGCCGAGCAGCATTCCCTCAAAGCGCCGCAGCGACGATTTTTCTTCGTCGTTCCAAGAATTATATTCAAAGTAGTACTCCATGTTACTAATTACCGATTTCACCGTTTGTCATTCTGAGCGAAGCGAGGAATCTCTACAATAAAAGGACAAAAGGAGCAAAGACAAAAGACTTTTCCTTGCTCTTTTTGTCTTTACCTCTTTTATCCAAAATTACGACAGTATCTTTTTCATTCTCTCCGTTAGCGCAGCCGAAGCCTGCACCAAAGGCAATCGCAGCACATTTTCGGCCAACGACTTACATTGCAGCGCGCACTTTATTCCCACCGGGCTGCCTTCGGCAAAAAGCGCATCAACCAGCTCCATGAGCGAAAGATGAAGTCTTCCGGCCTCAACATTTTTTTGCGCAAGCGCGAAGTTTACCATGTCCGAAACCTGCTTGGGGCAAACGTTGGCCGCTACCGAAATCAATCCGTGTCCGCCAATGGAAACGAGCGGAACTGCCAAGCCATCGTCGCCCGAAATAACGAGAAAATCCTTCGACTTATCGCGCAGTATGTAGCCCATTTGCGTAAGATTTCCCGAAGCTTCTTTTATGCCAATAATATTTTTGTGCTGCGCCAAGCGCAAGGTAGTTTCGGGCGCAATATTTACCACCGTGCGGCTCGGCACATTGTACAGCACCACGGGCACGGGCGAGGCATCGGCAATGGCCGTGTAGTGCGCCTGCATACCGGCCTGCGAGGGCTTGTTGTAGTACGGCGCAACCGAAAGCAGCGCGTCAACGCCGCTGAAATCGGTGTGCTTTATTTTTTCAATAACATCGCTGGTGCTGTTGCCGCCAACGCCCAGCATCATCGGCAACTTTCCTGCGTTTGCCGACTTTATACACGCCAAAATTTTATCCTTTTCATCGGCGGTAAGCGTGGGTGTTTCGGCGGTTGTGCCCAAGGCAACAAGGTAGCTTACGCCGCCGTCCGAAACGTATTTTACCAAGTTGGCAAGCGCCGTGTAATCCACGTTTCCGTTGGCGTCAAAGGGAGTTACCAGCGCAACTCCTGTTCCAAAAAATTTCGTCATCATTGCTTAATTTTCCTTTTGCTGCTCCACATTTTGTGGATTGTTGATAATGGAGAGGTAGTGCTTTATTTGCTCCACGTAGCCGTCGAGCGAGCACGATTTTTGCGCGTCAATTATGAGGTCGTAGGGGCAGCGCGCGTACTGCACGCCGCCAATGGTCATAGAGGCGTGCGTTGCCGAAACCACGTACTGCACCGGAAAAACATCGGCCTCGCGGCACAGGTCAATCACAATGTCGTAGTCCTGCTGCAAAAAACGGTTCACATCGTCAGAAGCCGGACGACCGTACCAGCTCAAATCTTTTTTGCAAAAAACCGAAACTGACGCAGTTCCAAGAAAGCCTTCGGGCAGCTCTTTTTCATCGTAATACCCTATCGAAAAACACGTTATGCCTTTTTCTTTCAAAAATTTTACGGTAGAAAGAACCTCGGGCGGAACTACATTTTTTTCCATCTTAAAAACCAAACCCACCGTTTTGGCGGTGTCAAAAGAGTGAAAACGCTTGTTGCGAACAAGCCGCCTTTGCTTGCTCGCCAAGGCGTGCTGCCTAAACCACTGTGCTACTACTCCCATTACATTTAAATTCAAATGTTAAAGCCAAAATATTCATTTTTTGTCATTGCGGGCTCGACCCGCAATCCCTAATTAATTAGGAGATTCCGCGTCAAGCGCGGAATGACAACATGCAGCTAATTTATCAAGTCAAAAAATTGCTGTTCGTCCAAAATTTTCACGCCCAACTTGGCGGCTTTTTCGAGCTTGCTGCCCGCTTTTTCACCCGCCAGCAAGTACGAAGTTTTTCCCGAAATGGCGGTTATTACCTTGCCGCCGTGCTCGTCCACTACTGCCTTAAAATCCTCGCGCGGACGGCTGAGCGTGCCCGTAATTACAAAGGTTAAGCCCTCTAATTTGCTCGATGTTTGCTGCTTTTTTTCGGCCACAAAGCACAAGCCCACCTCGCGAAGTTTACTCAAAAGTAGCTGATTTTTTTCTTCTGCGAAAAAAGCTAACACACTTTTAGCTATTTGCTCGCCAATTTCGTCCACCGCCAGCAGGTTTTCGAGCGTGGCATTTTGCAGCGCATCGAGCGTACCAAAGGCTTCGGCGAGCTTTTTGGCAATTGTTTCGCCCACGTAGCGAATGCCCAGCGCAAACAGCACGCGCGCAAAGGGCACTTTTTTCGACTCCTCAAGGCTTTGTAAAATATTTTCGGCCGATTTTTCGCCCATGCGGTCAAGCGCAGCAATTTCTTCTTTTTTCAAATCGTACAAATCGCCCACATTTTTTACCAAACCTTTTCGGTAAAAAAGTTCAATTGTTTCCTCGCCCAAGCCCTCAATATTCATGGCTTTGCGAGCAACAAAGTGAATAATTCTGCCAACTATTTGCGGCGGACAACCGTTTTCATTCGGGCAAAAATGCTTGGCTTCGCCCTCAATTCGAACCAGCGGCGTACCACATTCGGGGCAATTTGTAATATATTGAAAATCAAATACTTGCGAAATTCTTTCAGAAATATCAACGCCTACAATTTTGGGAATAATTTCGCCGACTTTTTCTACAAAAACCATGTCGCCAATGCGCACATCGTGCAGGGCAATTTGGTCGGCGTTGTGCAGTGATGCGCGCTTTACCACCGTGCCTGCAAGCCGCACGGGCTCAAGGTTTGCCACAGGTGTAATGGCGCCGGTTCGCCCAACTTGAAAGTCAACCGAAAGCAGCTTTGTGCGCGCCTGCTCGGCCTTAAATTTGTAGGCAATTGCCCAGCGCGGCGTTTTGGCGGTGTAGCCCAAGGCGCGCTGCTGCGCGTAGCTATTTATTTTTACCACCACGCCGTCAGTGTCAAAAGGCAAGTCCTTTCTATCCTTGTCCCAGCGATGAATAAAGGCTAAAACTTCGTCAATATTTTTGCACTTTTGCGTGTGCTCCGAAACCTTAAATCCCCAAGATTTTGCCGCCTCCAAACTTTCGTTGTGCGATGAAAAATGCAGTTCATCGCCAAGCATGTAGTAAACAAAGTTATCCAAATTTCTTTTCGCAACTTCCTTACTGTCAAGTAATTTTAACGTTCCCGAAGCAGCATTTCGCGGATTAGCAAAAGGCATTTCGCCTGCCTCCTCGCGCTCTTTGTTCAACTTTTCGAATGATGAGTGCGGCATAAGAATTTCGCCGCGCATTTCAAATTCCTTAGGAAAATTGCCGCTTTGCAGCTGCAACGGAATGGCGCGAATGGTGCGCACGTTGGCGGTTACATCATCGCCCTGCACACCATCGCCGCGGGTTACGGCGCGCTGCAGCACGCCATTTTGGTAGGTTAGGCTAATGCTTGCGCCGTCAAATTTGAGTTCGCAAACATATTCATAAGGCTCGTCAAAGGCTTTGGCAATGCGCGCATCGAACTCGCGCAGCTCATCTTCGGAGTACGTGTTGCCGAGCGATAGCATGGGAAATTTGTGCGCAACCTGCGTAAAACCTTCGCTCAAATCGCTGCCCACGCGCTGCGTTGGCGAAGCTGCGGATTGCAATTCGGGAAACTTTTTTTCCAATGCTTGCAGCTCCTGCAGCAGCAAGTCAAACTCAAAATCGCTAACGCTTGGCGCCGACTCCACGTAGTAGCGGCGGTTGTGCTCCTCAATGTTTTTGCGTAAAAAATCAACGCGTATTTTTGCTTCTTTGGCAGTCATAATTTTGGAACAAAGGTAGCTAAAAAAAATTGAGAGCCGAGTTAATCTCAGCCCTCAATTTTTCAATAAATAGTACGATATTTTTCGACTACTTTACGGTGTTCATGTGAGCGATAAGCTCGAGCACCTTGTTTGAGTAGCCCCATTCGTTGTCGTACCAAGACACGAGCTTTACGAAGTTATCGTTGAGCGCGATACCTGCCTTTGCGTCGAAAATTGAGGTGCGCTTGTCGTGGGTAAAGTCGGTTGAAACCACTTCATCTTCGGTGTAGCCAAGAATGCCCTTCAATTCGCCATCGGCAGCCTTTTTTACAGCAGCCTTAATGTCGGCGTATGAAGCGGGCTTTGCCAAGCGGCAGGTAAGGTCAACTACCGAAACGTCCAAGGTAGGAACGCGGAATGACATGCCGGTAAGCTTGCCTTTCAGCTCGGGAATAACTACGCCTACAGCCTTTGCTGCGCCGGTGCTTGAGGGGATAATGTTGCCGCTTGCTGCGCGACCGCCGCGCCAATCCTTTGCTGAAGGACCGTCAACGGTTTTTTGCGTAGCGGTGGTAGCGTGAACGGTGGTCATCAAACCTTCTACCATGCCGAAGTTATCGTTGATTACCTTTGCCAGCGGAGCCAAGCAGTTGGTGGTGCATGATGCGTTTGAAACGATGGTTTCGCCCTTGTAGTTCTTATTGTTTACGCCGCAAACGAACATGGGGGTATCGTCCTTTGAGGGAGCTGACATTACCACGCGCTTTGCGCCGGCGTCAATGTGCTTTTGAGCGCTTTCCTTGGTAAGGAACAGGCCGGTTGATTCTACAACGTACTCAGCGCCAACTTCGTTCCACTTTAGGTTTGCGGGGTCTTTTTCGCTGGTAACGCGAATGGCTTGGCCATTTACCACCAGCTTGCCGTCCTTTGCTTCGGCGGTGCCCTTGAACTGGCCGTGCACCGAATCGTACTTCAGCATGTACACCATGTACTCAACATCAATCAAATCGTTGATGCCGACAATTTCAATGTCGCTGCGCTCTTCAACGGCAGCACGAAATACCAAACGGCCAATACGTCCAAAGCCATTGATACCTACTTTAATTTTTCCCATTTTCTTTCTGTTTTTGGGGTTAATTTTACTTTTTTCTAAAAAATCGAGGACAAAGGTACAATAAAAAAGAGGAAAACACAAGAGGCAACTTTAATTACTGTTTAACAAACTTGTTTTTTGCTAATTACGGTCAATAATTTGAGCGTAGCCCGTGCGTTTCAACATTAGCTTGTCGCAAAGCGGCAACTTTTTCGTACCTTTGTTAGATTGGTATTTTTGTAAAAAAAATTATGGGTAAAATTTTAGATAGGCTCAAAAAAGATGTTCGCTTTCAAGAGGGATTGACGGCCTGCATTAACTGCGGAACGTGCACCGCCATTTGTCCCGCTGCCGAATTTTACGACTACGACCCGCGCAAAATCGTCATTTTGGTGCAGGGCAAAAATGAGGAGGAACTGGAAAGGCTGCTCAAAAGCGAGGAAATTTGGTACTGCGGCGAGTGCATGTCGTGCGTTACGCGCTGCCCGCGCAACAACGCCGCTGGGCTCATTGTGATGGCGCTGCGCACGGTGGCGCAGGATTTGGGCTACTTTGTGGAGTCGAAAAAAGGGCGGCAGCAAATTGCGCTGAAGCGCGTGGTGGGCGAAAATATTTTGAAGCACGGCTACTGCCTTTACGCCCGCGACATCAAGCCGCAGCACCACCCCGAGGCCGGTCCCATTTGGGAGTGGGAGCACAAAAATTTGGACGATATTTACGAGCGTTTGGGCGGAAATTTAGATGGCGAAGGTCCGGGAATTTTGCGCAAAATTCCGCAGGAATCGTTGGACGAGCTGAAGCGAATTTTTGAGGTAAGCGGCGG
>JAITVR010000187.1 GCA_031285695.1 Prevotellaceae bacterium | reverse complement strand
TTTCCCGATGACCAAATTAACGACTACGAAAACTCGTTCAACTCGCAGGTGGAGTACACGCACTACACGCTTGCTGTGCCCAACGAGCAAATGCAGCTGAAGCTTTCGGGCAACTATTTACTCAAAGTTTACGACAGCGAAAACACGCAGGAGCCGGTGTTTCAAAAAAGTTTTTCGGTAGCCGAACCCTCGCCCATAAATGTACAAACGAGCGTGCGCACGCTTCCGCTGGCAGGCAATGCGCCATGCTCGCAGCAGCTGAATTTTTCGGTAGAGCACCCCTCGTTTACCATTCAGCAGCCGTACACCGAGCTAAAAGTTCGCGTTACGCAAAACGGCTATCGTTTTGTGCAGCAGCCCCACCCCACCCCGACTTTTGTAAAAAACGATGCTGTTGATTTTTCGGATTTCAACAAAAACCTGTACACAGGCAGCAGCGAGTACCGTTCGTTCGATGTTTCTACGTTGGAATACAAAACGCTGCGTGTGCGCGATATTGCGCTGGATAACAACCAATTTCAGGTGCGCGTGGCGGAGGATTTACCTTTTAAGCAGTACATTTTTAGCAACGACATGAACGGTCGCTACTTCATACGCAACCAGCTGTACACCGACGAAAGCGAGTACCGCAGCGAGTATCCCAACGTATATTTATCGCTGCACATGGAGCAGCCGCTCAAGGGAAAAGTTTACGTTTTTGGCGAGCTATCGAGCTGGGAGCTGAGCAACGATTTTGTAATGCTGTACAACGCCGCTCGGCAAGCCTACGAAGTTACGCTGCCGCTAAAGCAGGGCTACTACGACTACAAATACGTGTACGTTGATGAAAACGGAAAGCTGGATTTGGGAAAATTTGACGGCTGCTCAAGCGAAGCCGAAAACACCTACGGCATTTACGTTTACTACCGCGGCACGACGGATAGGCACGACCGCCTGCTAAACGCAACCTACATTAACTCCATGGGAAACTTAGAAAAACAATAAGCAATATGCAGTAGGCAATCGGCAATAATTGCGTATTGCCTACTGCGTAATTGCCAACTATATTTTTTCCTCCACCAAGTACTGATTTCTATCGCCGGAACTGCGGGCAATGAGCTCGCCCAAGTAGCCTGCCAAAAACAGCAGCGTGCCCATTATCATTACCGTAAGTCCAATGTAAAAATACGGGCTGTTGGCAATCAACATGGTGGAAAGACCATTGGCCATGCCGTATATTTTTTTCACGCCCAAATATACCGCCATCGAAAGCCCAATGAGGAACATGAGCGCGCCCATGACGCCAAAAAAGTGCATGGGTTTTTTGCCAAACTTGGTAACAAATATTACCGACATCATATCAAGAAAACCGGTAAGAAAGCGGTGCCAGCCAAACTTGCTTTCGCCGTACTTGCGCGCCTGGTGCTGCACCACTTTTTCGCCAATTTTTTTAAAACCTGCTTGCTTGGCCAGCACCGGAATGTAGCGGTGCATATCGCCGTACACCTCAATGCTTTTTACCACCTTGCGCCTGTAGGCCTTCAAGCCGCAGTTCATATCGTGCAGCTTAATGCCCGTAACGTAGCGCACCGTGGCGTTGTACAATTTGCTCGGGAGCCGCTTGCTAAGCGGGTCGTGGCGCTTTTTCTTCCACCCCGAAACAACATCATAGCCTTCTTCAATAACCATGCGGTACAGCTCTGGAATTTCGTCGGGGCTATCCTGCAAATCGGCGTCCATGGTAATAACCACGCTGCCCTGCGCTGCCGCAAAACCGCTGTACAGCGCTGCCGCCTTGCCGTAGTTGCGCTGAAAGCGAATGCCGCACAGCATGTCGCCGTACTCTTTTTGCAGCTGCTGCACCACGCTCCACGAGCTGTCGGTGCTGCCATCGTCCACCATCACAACCTCGCACAAAAGCTTGTGCTGGTCAACCACGCGCTTAATCCAAGCCATGAGCTCAGGCAGCGATTCTTCTTCGTTATATAGCGGAACTACAATTGAAATGTCCATGAAATTAGTGATTAGTGATTAGTGATTAGTGATTAGTGATTATATAGGGTGGATTAACCACTAATCACTAACCGTTAATCACTAATTCAGTTTTTTTCTTTTTTAATAAAAGCCGAGGTTATGAGCGACACGAAAAATCCCAACAGCGAGTAGGTTATGACGGAGAAAACAACAATGCTTACGGGCGTCATCATGGCGCGCGAGGCGCTCATGGCCAGGTCTATTTCGTCCTCGGTGTACTCGCCGCTATCGGCCATTTGCTGCATGGCAACTTCAAAACTTTTTTCGAGGTAGGCAGGGTCAACTACGTTTACCAAAATGGCGGTGTATGCACCCAAAATAACCGCCGCAAAGGCGCACAACGCCGTGCCAAAGCGCAGCGCCTGACCGTAGCTAATGTAGCCGCCCTTGGCATTATTTCGGTAGGCAAGCGTAGCCCACACAATGCCACCAATAAATACGGCGTAGCTCAGCGTATTGATAAGCGTAGAACCGCCGTAAATATTGAGCAGGTAGTCGGCAAATGAAATGGCCACCAAGGCTGCGCCCAAGTACGCGCCGTAGGTGGCGGTAATTTTGAGCAAAGCTTTGCGGTCGGTAAGCGGTGTATTTTCCATGGTAAAGATTTTATTTTTTTAACCACGTCATTGCGAGCGGGTTTAGCGAAGCAATCTCAAGCCTTGATTATGAGATTGCTTTGTCGCTCATTCTTCGCTCCTCGCAATGAC
>JAITVR010000181.1 GCA_031285695.1 Prevotellaceae bacterium | reverse complement strand
ACGCACCTCATCGAAGGTGGCGCCGACCTGCGCGCCGTGCAGGAAATGCTGGGGCACGAAAGAATTACCACCACCGAAATTTACACGCACTTGGACAGAGAATACATCAAGGAAGCCATTTTACTTTACCACCCAAGGGCAAAGTGATTTCAGATTTCAGATTTCAGATTTCAGATTCCAAAATTCAAATTACGCAAGGCAAAAAGCAAGCGCCTTGCCCGCACCTGCATAGCCGGCGTGGCATCGTGCTGCAGGTACTCTACGGTGGGCAGCAGCTCATCTATTGCCCATGGGTATTTTTGCGAAAGCGCGGCAATACAATCCATGCACTGCACCTTTACCGCCACGCGCTCCTGCGGGTCAATCAGCCAGTCGAAGCAGGCGGTAAGCACCGGCTCCAAATCATGCTGCCAAAATTTTTGTGCAAAATTTTCATCACGCTTTGCAGCTTCGAGCAGCCACATGAGCAGCTTTGAAAAGTGCCGGCGCACGCTGCGATTCGTTACCTGCGGAAATTTTTGAACAAAATAGTCGAGCTCATTTTGCAGCAGCTGCGGCTGCGACAAAACCACACACTCCAATATCCACGAGGCGCGAAAGCCTACTTGCACCTGTTCAAAAAAGGTAACATCAATCAGCTCGCGCAACGAAAATTTTTCGGCAAGCAATTGGTGCGATAGCTGCACCGCCTCTTCTTTATTCAAGCGGCTACGCAAGCGCGATATGAGATTAACGGAAGTCATAGCGAGGGCAAAGGTAGCAAAGAAAAAAACGCCGACAATCAAAATTACATTTTGACCATCGGCGATTTACAACCTGTACCCGGGACGGGAATTGAACCCGTACGAACATTTCTGCCCACAGGATTTTAAGTCCTGCGTGTCTACCAATTCCACCACCCGGGCAAACAACTTCGGTGCAAAGAAAAAATCCCGAACTCAATCGGGATAGTTTTTTTCTTTGGAGCGGAAAACGAGACTCGAACTCGCGACCCCAACCTTGGCAAGGTTGTGCTCTACCAACTGAGCTATTTCCGCATATATTTTTGCCTTATCAAAAACCAAATCTTGCAGTGTTTTTTTCAAAAGCGAATGCAAAGGTAGAACTTTTTCGTTTCTCTGCAAAATTATTTTAGAAAAAAACTTTGCTCTGTTTTTAATTTTATAAAAATCAAGAATTTACAGTTGTAAATTCTCCATTCTCCATTCTCCATTCTCAACTATTTGCCCATCGCTCATCACAATTTTGCGGTCGCACATGTCGGCCAGCTCCTCGTCGTGCGTAACCACCACAATGGTTTGCCCCATTTCGGCGCGCAGCTTAAATAGCAGCGCGTGCAGCTCCTGTTTGTTGCGCGAATCTAAGTTGCCCGAAGGCTCATCGGCCAAAATTACCGCCGGACGATTAATCAGCGCGCGGGCAATGGCTACGCGCTGTTGCTCGCCGCCCGACATTTCGGCGGGCTTGTGCGTCATGCGATGTTCAAGGTTTAAGTAGCTGAGCAGCTCCTTTGCGCGCTCCTCGGTTTTGCGCCTGCTTGCACCGGCAATAAAGGCAGGAATGCACACGTTTTCCAGCGCCGTAAATTCGGGCAGCAGGTGGTGAAATTGGAACACAAAACCCAGCTTTTGGTTGCGCAGCTTGGCCAGCTCGCGGCGCGAAAGCGAAAAAACATCAACGCCGTCCAAGCGCAGCGCACCGCTGTCGGGCAGGCTGAGCGTGCCCATAATTTCGAGCAGCGTAGTTTTTCCCGCACCGCTTGCGCCCACAATAGAAATCACCTCGCCCTTACTCACGCTTAGGCTAATGCCCTTGAGCACCTGCAGCGCGCCAAAGGATTTTTTTATATTTTCGACTTGAACCACGGCAAAATTTTTCAGTTAGTAATTTACTTTGGCAAAGATACAAATTCGGCAGAAAATTAAGGCTAAATTTCTTATAGTAAAATTATTTTTCACGCTTGCTAATAATATTACCCATTGTCATGCTGAACGAAGTGAAGCATCTCAAGTTGCGATTTAGTTTCATTCATAGTGCGAGCCGGAGATTCTTCGCTTCGCTCAGAATGACAAGCTACGAAGCCAGCGCACATAAACAACCATACTCTATTTTACAATAAGCTAATTATTAATTATTTACAATAAAATTAACACTTAAAACAATGGCCATATTTGACTTTTGAAAAGAATTGCCCTATATTTGCACTTACAGTTACAAAAAAATAGCGGCAAATTGAAATATTAAGAGTTCCCTCACGAGGGGAATTCTTTATTTTTTGCCCACTTTCAACAAAAAATTACAGCCATGGCATACACCTACCTTACCGAAGAAGGTTTACAAAAGCTACGCGCCGAGCTCGAGCAGCTCACCTCGGTGGAGCGGCCGGCGGCCTCGCGCGCCATTGCCGAAGCCCGCGACAAGGGCGACCTGTCGGAAAACGCAGAGTACGATGCGGCAAAGGAGGCGCAGGGATTGCTCGAAATGAAAATTTCGAACCTGCAAAGCATGCTGGCCAACGCCAAAATTATAGACGACTCGAAAATTAGCACCTCAAAAGTTCAGCTGCTCAACCGCGTAAAGCTGAAAAATGTAGCCACAAAAGCCACCATGGAATATACGCTGGTAACCGAAAGCGAGGCAGATTTTAAGGCCGGAAAATTATCCATTTCCACGCCCATAGCCAAGGCGCTGCTTGGGCACAAGCTGGGCGATGTGGTGGAAATAAAAGTTCCGGCAGGCACCATGAAGCTGGAAGTTTTGAGCATTTCGGTGTAACCATTGTTTAATGCTTCGCGTTTGAAATTGTTCAAAATAGTTTTGCTAACATCAACAATTTCAAACGACTTTCAAACAATCATCAAACTATTTTCAAACGGTTTTCATATAATGACCAGCATTTTTACTAAAATAATCAACGGCGAAATTCCCTGCCACAAAGTAGCCGAAGACGCGCACTACTTCGCCTTTTTGGACATCAATCCGGTGGCAAAAGGGCACACGCTCGTTATTCCCAAAAAAGAGGTGGACTACATTTTTGACCTCGATGCCGAAACGCTGAGCGGGCTCACGCTTTTTGCGCAAAAAGTAGCGAAGGGAATTGCCAAAGTTGTGCCCTGCAAGCGTGTTGGCGTAACGGTTTTGGGCTTGGAAGTTCCGCACGCGCACGTGCACCTTATTCCGCTCAACAGCGAGGCCGATGTGGACTTTAAGAAGCCAAAACTAAAAATGGAAAGCGCAGAAACGGCTGCGCTAGCGCGCGAAATACAATCGGCAATAGGCAATTTGCAGTAGGCAATAAAAACAATTCAACAATTATCAAACAATTTTAAACTTTTAAACTCATACAAAAATGGCTTTAGAAATTACCGATGCCAACTTTGAGCAAGAAGTGCTCAAGAGCAGCAAACCCGTTATGGTCGATTTTTGGGCAACTTGGTGCGGCCCCTGCCGCAACATTGCGCCTTACATTGACGAGCTTAGCAAGGAGTACGAAGGCCGCGCAGTGGTGGGCAAAGTGGACGTTGACGCCAACGACCAAATCCCCCTAAAGTACGGCATTCGCAACATTCCCACCATTCTGTTTTTCAAAAACGGCGAGCTGGTGGACAAAATGGTAGGCGGCGCGCCCAAAAGCGCCTTTGAAGAAAAGCTGAAAGCGCTGCTGTAAAAAATTTGCGTTACGCTCTTTTATCTAAACCTGTAAGAAATTCTTGCAGGTTTATTTTTATTTATAACTATTTGATTTTCAGATAGTTATGAATATTTGTCAAGAGTTTTATTTTTAAAAATTCAGTTAATTTAAAAAAAATTCCTACCTTCGTAATCCCTTCGCAAGTGAGGAATTTATTAAAAAAAAACATACGCCATGAAAAAATTTTTAGACGAAAACTTTTTGCTCGAAACCAAAACCGCCGAGCAGCTGTACCACGAGCATGCGGCAAAAATGCCCATCATCGACTACCACTGCCACCTCAACCCCGAATTTATTGCCAACGATAGAAAGTTTGACAACCTTGGTCAAATTTGGCTCGAGGGCGACCACTACAAGTGGCGCGCCATGCGCACCAACGGCGTTGACGAGCGTTTTTGCACGGGAAAAGATACGAGCGATTGGGAAAAGTTTGAAAAATGGGCCGAAACCGTGCCCTACACCATGCGCAACCCGCTGTACCACTGGACACACTTGGAGCTAAAAACCGCTTTTGGCGTAGAAAAAATTTTGAACCCAAGCACTGCCAAGGAAATTTTTGACGAATGCACCGCCAAGCTGCGCACGCCCGAATTTTCGGCGCGCGGGCTAATGAAAAAGTACAACGTAAAGGTGGTTTGCACCACCGACGACCCTGTGGATTCGCTCGAATATCACATTGCGCTGCAAAAAGAAAACTTTGAGGTAAAAGTGCTGCCAACCTGGCGCCCCGACAAGGCTATGGCGGTGGAAGTTCCCGCCGATTTTCGCGCCTACGTAGAAAAATTATCGTCCGTTTCGGGCGTTAGCATCAGCAAATTTTCCGACTTGATTTCGGCTTTGCGCAAGCGTCATGATTTTTTTGCAAGCGTGGGCTGCAAGCTTAGCGACCACGGCGTTGAGGAGTTTTACGCCGTGGATTATACGCAGGCGGAAATCGACTCAATTTTCAACAAAGTTTACGGCGGAAAAGAGTTGACGAAGGAAGAAATTTTGAAGTTCAAATCGGCGATGATGTTTGAGGGCGCGGTAATGGACTGGGAAAAAGGCTGGACGCAGCAGCTGCACTACGGCGCCATTCGCAACAACAACACGCGCCTGTTCAAAAAACTCGGCCCCGACACAGGTTTCGACTCCATTGGCGACTTTACCGTGGCAAAATCAATGTCGAAATTCCTCAACACGCTCGACACCTTGGATAAGCTGCCAAAAACGATTTTGTACAACCTTAATCCTCGCGACAACGATTTAATTACCACTATGATAGGCAACTTCCAAGACGGCTCCGTAGCAGGCAAAATGCAGTTTGGCTCGGGTTGGTGGTTCCTCGACCAAAAAGTGGGCATGGAGGCGCAAATGAATTCGCTGTCGGTGCTCGGTTTGCTCAGCCGCTTTGTGGGCATGCTCACCGATTCGCGCAGCTTCCTCAGCTACCCGCGCCACGAGTACTTCCGCCGCATACTTTGCAACCTCATTGGTCGCGATGTGGAGCGCGGAGAATTGCCCGAAAGCGAGCTGCCATTTTTGGGTAAAATGGTGGAAGATATTTCGTTCAACAACGCGAAAAATTTCTTCAAATTTTAATTTTTTAGAACAAAAGAAAAACAGGAAAATAGAACAACAGAATATTGCTTTGCGGTAAATTTCTTCGTTCTTTTTTCCTATTTTTCTCTACTTCTTTTTTACGTCAAAAATTAACTCTCAAAAAATGGACAAACTGCTACTATCCGTGCTAATTGGGCTCGCTGCAGGAGTTGTGGATATTATTCCAATGCTGGTGCAAAAGCTGCCAAAATATTCGACTGTGGCGGCATTTTTCCAATACTTTTTCGCTTCCATTGTTATTGTAAACATCGATTTGCCGCACGTAATTTGGTGGCTGGAAGGCGGACTAATTTCGCTTGCGCTAATGCTGCCAATGCTAATACACGTGGGGCACACGGATAAAAAACCGCTGCCGATAATTACGGCAAATTCAATTATTATTGGAACGCTGGTGGGAGTTGCAGGACATTATTTTTAAAACAGGTACAAAGGGAAAAATAGAAAAACAGGAAAATAGAATAATGGAATAATCTAAGGCCACTTATTCTTTTTTACTTTTTTTCTCTTGTACTTTTTTCCGTCAAAAATTTTAATTTTAATACTTAATCTTCAAAAAAAATGAGCAAAAAAGTTGTTACCTTCGGTGAAATCATGCTGCGCCTGGCCACGCCCGGCTACCTGCGCTTTAGCCAGTCAAACGAGCTGACCGCTACCTTTGGCGGTGGCGAGGCAAACGTGGCAGTGTCGCTTGCCAACTACGGTTTGAACGCCGAGTTTGTTACCCGCGTACCCAAAAATGATATTGCAGACGCCTGCCTAAAAAGCCTGCACAAGTACAGCGTAAACACGAATAACGTGATTTTTGGCGGCGAACGTTTGGGCATTTATTTTCTCGAAACCGGCGCCGTGGCTCGCCCCAGCAAGGTAGTGTACGACCGCGCGCACTCATCAATTGCCGACATTAAACCCGGCATGATTAACTGGGAAGAAGTGCTGAAGGGCGCCGATTGGTTTCACTGGACGGGCATTACCCCTGCCCTATCGCAAGGCGCAGCCGATGCTTGCCTGGAGGCAATTAAGGTGGCCAATAAGTTGGGCGTACCCGTTTCAACCGACCTCAACTTCCGTAAAAATTTGTGGAAGTATGGTAAAACTGCTTCGGAAGTTATGCCCGCTTTGGTGGAGGGTTGCGATGTAATTTTGGGCAACGAAGAAGACGCTGAAACTGTGTTTGGCATTAAGCCTGAAGGCTTTGATGTAACCAAAACCGGCGGCCATGTTGATGCAAAAGAATTCCAATCGGTTTGCGAGCAGCTGATGAAAAAATTCCCGCGTGCAAAAAAGGTAATCATTACCCTGCGCGGCTCTATCAACGCCAACCACAACACGTGGGCAGGCGTGCTGTTCGATGGCAAAAAATTGTTCCAGTCACCCAACTACGACATCACGCACATTGTTGACCGCGTGGGCGGTGGCGACTCGTTCATGGGTGGTTTGATTTACGGCCTGCTTACCTACACCGGCGACGACCAAAAGGCACTGAACTTTGCCGTGGCAGCCTCATGTTTGAAGCACACCATTTACGGCGACTTCAACCTTGCTACAGTTTCCGAAGTGGAAAACTTGATGAAGGGCGATGGCTCAGGACGCGTTTCAAGGTAAATAATGGAGAGTTAAGAATGGAGAATTGAGAGTGAAAAAAGCTCATTCTTCTCCACTCTCAACTTTCAATTCTCAATTTTCAATTAAAAAAAAATGGCTAAATTTTCAAAAATAAAAGTTCTCTCCGTAATGGCTGAAACCGGCATGGTGCCGGTGTTTTACCATAAAGATGTGGAGGTAGTAAAAAATGCTGTGAAGGCTTGCTACGAAGGTGGCGTGCGCGCATTTGAATTCACTAACCGTGGCGATTTTGCGCACGAGGTATTTGCCGAAGTGGTAAAATTTGCCGCCAAGGAATGTCCCGAAATGGTGATGGGCGTTGGCTCTATTGTTGAGCCCGCCGCCGCTTCGCTGTACATTCAGCTGGGCGCAAATTTTGTAGTTGGTCCTTTATTTAATCCCGAAGTTGCCAAGGTTGCCAACCGCCGCCTTGTGCCCTACACACCCGGCTGCGGCTCGGTTTCCGAAGTTGGCTTTGCGCAGGAAATGGGTTGCGATTTGTGCAAAGTTTTCCCCGGCGATGTATTAGGCCCCAACTTTGTAAAAGGCTTGAGAGCGCCCATGCCGTGGAGCATGCTCATGGTTACCGGCGGCGTAAAACCCGAAGAAACCAACCTCAAAGGTTGGTTCGATGCCGGCGTAACCTGCGTGGGAATGGGCTCCAACCTCTTCCCCGCCGACGCCATTGCCGCCAAGGATTGGGGCAAAATCACACAAATGTGTAAGGACGCTTTTGCCGTTATTGCAAAAGTTCGCAAGTAGTTTTTATTATTCACACAAAAAAACAAAATCACAATGAGTACAAAAAACATTGTTGAGAAAATGACAAAGTACAGGTGGAGCATTTGCGCCATGCTGTTTTTTGCCACCACTATCAACTACCTTGACAGGCAAGTGCTGTCGCTCACTTGGGGCGATTTTATTGCACCCGAATTTCACTGGACCAACAACGACTACGGTACCATTACCGCGCTGTTCTCCATTTTTTACGCCATCAGCATGCTGTTTGCCGGCCGCTTTGTGGACTGGTTGGACACCAAAAAAGGCTTTCTGTGGGCTATCGGCATTTGGTCGCTCGGCGCATGTATTCACGCCTTTTGCGGCATTGCCACATCGGGCATTGTTGCAGACACTTGGTTCGTTGGCTTTGAAGGCGCGCGGCACGCCATTGCCGGAGTGGGCGATGCAGGCATGGTGGTAACGGTAAGCGTTACGCTGTTTATTTTTGCGCGCTTTGTGCTGGCGCTTGGCGAAGCGGGCAACTTCCCCGCTGCTATCAAAGCTACCGCCGAATATTTTCCTAAAAAAGACCGCGCATTTTCTACCAGCATTTGGAATGCCGGTGCAACCGTTGGCGCGCTTGCAGCCCCCGTTACCATTCCTTTTATTGCAAAGGCTTGGGGTTGGGAAATGGCGTTTATCCTCATCGGTGCCTTAGGTTTTATTTGGATGGGAGTTTGGGTTTTTGTTTACAAAAAACCTGAAAAAAATCCGGGCGTAAACGCAGCTGAGTTGGAGTACATTCAGCAGGATAAAGACCAAGTTGAGGTACAAGTTGAGGCTGCTCCTGCCAAAAAAATGTCGTTTGGCGAATGCTTTAAGTTTAAGCAAACATGGGCTTTTGCCTTTGGTAAATTTATGACCGACGGCGTTTGGTGGTTCTACCTATTTTGGACTCCCGCCTACCTCAAATCGGCGTACAACATGAGCGCTACCGAGGCTGCGCTTCCGCTGTTTGTGCTGTACATGATTACGCTGTTTTCCATTATCGGCGGTTGGTTGCCCAGCTATTTTGTCGATAAAAAAGGCATGAATCCCTACGCCGGTCGCATGCGCGCCATGCTTATTTTTGCCTTCTTCCCGCTGCTTGCGCTACTTGCGCAGCCGCTTGGCGAAATGACGTACTGGCTTCCCGTTATCATTATTGGTATTGCGGGTGCAGCGCACCAAGCTTGGTCGGCCAACATTTTCTCCACCGTTGGCGATATGTTTCCCAAGTCAGCCATTGCCACCATTACCGGCATTGGCGGCATGGCAGGCGGCGTTGGTTCATTCATTATCAACAAAAGTTCGGGCGCGCTGTTTGACCACGCAGCCAACACCAACATGCAGCTTTTGGGCTTTGAGGGTGTAAAGGCCGGCTACTTTGTTATCTTCTCGGTTTGCGCCGTGGCCTACCTTATCGGTTGGGTAGTAATGAAATCGCTTGTGCCAAAGTACAGCCCCATTAAAGGATAAAGTTTAAATTTATCTACACAAAAAGCGCAGCAAGGTTGACTTGCTGCGCTTTTTTGTTTTCACATCAAAAATCACTACCTTTATAAGTTGTTACGTCATCTACCATTAGTAGTTGGTCACTGATTTAAATGGCAAAAATTCACAAAGCATTTTTCTGTCAAGGTTGCGGATACGAGTCGGCAAAGTGGCTGGG
>JAITVR010000089.1 GCA_031285695.1 Prevotellaceae bacterium | reverse complement strand
TTGCCGGCAATTTTGAAAAAACTTTCGGCGCTGAAGGCCAAAATTTCGCGCTCGCGGTCCACAATCAAGCGCACGGCCACCGACTGCACGCGCCCTGCCGAGAGCGATGATTTTATTTTTTTCCAAAGAATGGGCGAGAGCTCAAAACCCACCAGGCGGTCGAGCACGCGGCGCGCCTGCTGTGCGTTGACTAAATTTACGTTAACGTTGCGCGGATTTTTGACAGCGTTGAGAATGGCATCTTTAGTAATTTCGTGAAAAACGATGCGCTTGGTTTTGGCGGGGTCGAGCGCAAGGGCTTCCTGCAGGTGCCAGGCAATGGCTTCTCCCTCGCGGTCTTCATCGGAGGCGAGCCACACGATTTTGGCCGCTTTGGACAATTTTTTGAGCTCGGAAACGACTTTTCCCTTGTCCTCCGAAACTTCGTACTGCGGCGCGTAGCCGTTTTTCAAATCCACGCCCATGCCTTTTTTGGCAAGGTCGCGAATGTGCCCGAAGCTGGACTTGACTAAGTAGTCCGTTCCCAAGAATTTTTCAATGGTTTTGGCCTTTGCAGGCGATTCGACGATTACTAAGTTATCCGGCATTGTATTAAGGTTATACAGATTAAAGAGTAAGGACAAAAGGAACAAAGACGAAGCGCTTTACAAGTCTTAAAGTCTTTGCTCTTTACATCATTTTTCAACAATTTAGAACCGCAAAGTAAAACATTAAATGTTTCATGTTCAAAATTTTTAACGGAGTTTTAACTCTTATATACCCACACATGGAAATTAAAAAGTACTTTTGAGGCTGATAAATAAAGACTTTGTGCTATGACCAGTCGCAAGAAAAAGTTTTGGTTCGCTGTAATTCTGTGGGGCATTATTGTGCTGCCCACCGCTTTTTTGTCCATAATGCTCTCAATGATAAGCAACGAGCGCTTTGGAAAAATGCCCAGCTTTGAGGAGTTGGAAAACCCCAAAAGCAACGCTGCCTCGGAGGTTTACTCCGAGGACAGGAAGCTGCTCGGCACCTTTCACATCGAAAACCGCTCGTTTGTGGCCTTCGAGGATATTTCGCCCAACCTTATAAAGGCCGTTATTGCCACCGAAGATGCTCGCTTTTCGCGCCACTCCGGCATTGACATGGTGGCGCTGGGGCGCGTGCTGGTGCGCACCATCAGCTTGGGCGACCGCAGCCAGGGCGGCGGCAGCACCATTACGCAGCAGCTGGCCAAGCAGCTTTTTCCGCGCGATAGCTACGACTACCGAAATCCTTTTCAGAAGTACGGAAATTTATTTATCATAAAGCTAAAGGAGTGGATTACGGCCGTGAAGCTGGAGCGCAACTACACCAAGAATGAAATTGTGGCCATGTACCTCAACGTGGTTCCGTTTGGCAGCAACGCCTTTGGCATAAGCGCAGCAGCGGCTACGTTTTTCAACAAAGCACCCTCGCAATTATTGGTCGAAGAGGCTGCGCTGCTGGCCGGCGTTATCAACGCGCCCACGCGCTACAGCCCCGTGCGCAACTACTACCCCGCCATGGCTCGCCGCAACTTTGTAATGCGGCAAATGGTGCGCGCCGGCTACCTTGGCCCCGAAAATTACGCGCTGCTAAACGAATCGCCCATTAACCTAAAGTACCAGCAGCAGGACCACAACACCGGCCTGGCCACCTACTTTCGCGAGCGCCTGCGGCAAACCATGAACGCGCGCCAGCCCGAGCGGCAGCGCTACGCCACGCGCTACGACTACTTGGTGGACTCGCTGGAGTGGGAGCAAAACCCGCTGTACGGCTGGTGCAGCAAAAACCGCAAGCCCGGCGGCGAAGCCTACGATGTTAATCGCGATGGGCTGAAAATTTACACCACCATCAACTCAAAAATGCAGCAGTACGCCGAGGAGGCGCTTACCGACCACCTCAAAAACACGCTACAGCCTGCACTTGACGAGGAAATAAAGTGGAAAGGCGGGCGCGTTTTTGGCAACAATATTTCGAAGGAAGACGAGCAGATGTTCATAGAGCGCGCCATTAAGCAAACCGAGCGCTACCGCGTGCTGCGCAACGCAGGTTTTTCGTGGGAAAAAATAATGAACAACTTCCGCACGCCCACCGAAATGACTATTTTTAACTGGCAGGGCGAAGGCAATGAGGTAGAGGTAAAAATATCGCCGCTTGACTCGCTAAAGTACTACAAAGCCTTGCTGCGCGCCTCGTTTATGGCCATGAATCCGCACACGGGGCACATTAAAGCCTACGTGGGCGGTCCAAATTTTCGCCACTTTAAGTACGATATGGTGCGGCAGGGCAAGCGCCAAATCGGCTCCACCATTAAGCCGTTTTTATATACAATTGCCATGCAAGAAGGGCTGCACCCCTGCCACAAGGTGCCCAACATTCCGCAAACCTTTGCCGAAGCCGACTCCTCGTGGACACCGCGCAACGCCTCGCCCACCAGCATGGACGGAAAAATGGTTACGCTCAAGTGGGGACTTTCGCTCAGCGTAAACTACATTTCGGCCTGGCTCATCAAGCAGTTTAACCCGCAAAACATGGTAGATTTGTGCCATAAAATGGGAATAGAAAGCTACATTCCGCCCGTCAACTCCATCTTTTTAGGAACGGCCGAAGTATCGCTGCACGAAATGGTAAACGCCTACGCCACCTACGCCAACAAGGGCGTGCGCGTAATGCCCATGATGGTTACGCGCATTGAAGACCGCAACGGAAACGTGCTTACCTCGTTCGGCAACGCGCCAAAGGTAGAAGCCATAAGCGAGCAAACTGCCTACCTTATGACCAACCTGCTGCAGGCGGTGGTAAACAACGGCACGGCCATACGTCTGCGCGGCATGTACTCGCTGCCCGGGCAAATTGGCGGAAAAACAGGCACCACGCAAAGCCAAGCCGACGGCTGGTTTATGGGCATTACCCCGCAGCTGGCAGCCGGCGCATGGGTGGGTTGCGAAGACCGCACCGTGCACTTCGAAAGCCTGCGCACAGGCGGCGGCTCGGGCTCGGCACTGCCCATATTTGGGCTGTTTATGCAAAAAGTTTACGCCGATAAATCGCTTGACATTTCGCCCGAGGCGCAGTTTGAAGCGCCGCTCAACCTGCGCGCCATTAACCTCGACTGCAACACGTATGAGGAGAACGCCGAAAATCCGCTGCTTGATAGCTTTGGCAAAAGCAAGCAAAAGAAAAAGGTGGACGATGAGTTTTTTTAGTTAAAAACCCCTGTCATTGCGGGCTTGACCCGCAATCTCATAATTGAGCTACTTATTTTGTAGGGGATTGCGGGTCAAGCCCGCAATGACAAGAAGTAGGTTTGTTTAAAACAAATCGGTAATTTTTTCTCCCTTAGCTAAGTGATAGGTGCGCAGGCCCACGGCTTGCGCACCTATTATGTGCCCGGGCGTGTCGTCGATAAAAAGTGTGCGCTCGGCAGGCAAATTATTTTCGTGCAAAATGCGCAAAAAGCCTTCGGGGTTGGGTTTGCGCGCGCCCATTTGGTTGGAGTAGTAGTGGCGCTCAAAGTAATCTTCAGGTTTTTTGCCCAGCTGCTCGGCGAGCATTTTTTCAAACACCGGCACGTGAATTTCGTTGGTATTGCTGTACAAAAAAGTGCGGAAGCGGCTTTTTAGCTGCAAAAGCAGGTGCATGGTTTCCTTTCTAAAATCGCCCAGCATGGCGCACCACGCGGCGTCAATTTGTGCATCGGAAATATTTTTTGCGGAAAGTTTGCGCAGCTCGGCACGAAATTCGCCGGGCGAAATGGCGCCCACATCGAACCTGTCGAACAGCGCGGTTTGCGCCGCCTGCGTGTACATTTGCTCCACATTTTTTACGCCCAAATCGGCCAAAGCCTTTAGCGTAGCCGTGTAGTCAATGTCGAGCAGCACGCCGCCAAGGTCAAAAATTAGGTTTTCAATTTGGTTGCTGTACAGCTGCTGAACTTTTGTTTCCATTTTTTACTGTGAATTATTTTAGGTATCCTCATTGTCATTCTGAGCGAAGCGAAGAATCTCTTGCTTGCAGCAATGCTAACTTGAGATGCTTCGACAGGCTCAGCATGACAGCTGGCGAGCGTGGTATTGAAGGTTGCTAATTTCGTTTTTTTACAACAGAATTTGGTATTTGTGGTACAAAGATGTAACTTTGTCGCCTCAAAAGCAAATTTTGCTTTGGGCCCATAGCTCAGTTGGTTAGTAGCACCTGACTCATAATCAGGGGGTCACAGGTTCAAGCCCTGTTGGGCCCACACAGGGAAAAGCCGCCGCGCACAAATTGTTTGTGAGCGGCGGCTTTTTTTGTAATAATATCGTAATGTTTTTTTTCCAAAAATATTTTATCTTTGTGCGCGTAAAACAATTTTAACAACATTTATGGAGCAGTATTTTATCGTCATTCTTTGTTTTTTGTGCATTTTGGCCATTGTGGATTTGTACGTGGGCGTGAGCAACGACGCGGTAAACTTTCTCAACTCGGCGGTGGGTTCGCGCATTGCGCCCTTTAAGGTGGTGATGCTGGTGGCGGGGCTGGGCGTGCTGATTGGCGCTACGTTTTCGAGCGGCATGATGGAGATTGCGCGCAGCGGCGTTTTCAACCCCGAGTTTTTTACGTTTACCGAAATTATGGTCATATTTTTTGCCGTAATGATAACGGACGTGCTGCTGCTCGATATTTTTAACTCGCTGGGCTTGCCTACCTCCACCACGGTTTCTATTGTGTTTGAGCTGCTGGGCGGCGCGGTGGCTGCTGCTGCTTACAAAATCAGCACGGTGCCGGTGGAGCAGCTGCCGCTGCTGAACGGGCAGGTAATTAGCTCCATTGGCGACTACATTAACAACGAAAAGGCGCTGACCATTATTTCGGGTATTTTGATTTCGGTAGTGGTGGCGTTTTTTTCGGGCTCCGTTGTGCAGTACGTTATGCGCCTCATTTTTACGTTTAAGTACCAAAATGTGTACAAGTATTTGGGTGGAATTTTTGGCGGCATTGCCATTACGGCCATTTTTTACTTTTTGGTAATGAAGGGCGCCAAAGGCTCATCGTTTATGAAGCCCGAGTACATAGCGTGGATAAACGAGCATACGTTTTCCATTTTGCTGTACTCTTTTGCCTCCATCACGCTGCTTTTTCAGCTGCTCATTTCGCTGTTTAGGGTCAATATTTTTCCCTTCGTTATTTTGGCAGGCACCTTTGCCCTGGCCTTTGCCTTTGCCGGAAATGACTTGGTAAACTTTGTGGGCGTGCCGCTGGCGGCCATCGACAGCTACAGCAACTTTGCCGCCGAGGGGCACAACATGAGCATGCTTATGGGCTCGCTGCGCAACACGGTGCAAGCTCCAACCATATTCCTGCTGTTTGCCGGCTTGGTAATGGTGCTCACGCTTTGGTTTTCGAAAAAAGCGCAGCGCGTGGTGCGCACTTCAATTAACTTGAGCAGCAGCAGCCGCGGCGCCAAGGAGCAGTTTGGCTCGTCGCTCATGGCGCGCTCCATTGTGCGCGGCGTGGCAGGCACCGGCAAGTTTATGCACCAAATTTTACCGGCCTCGGTATTTACCTTTTTAGAAAAAAGAATGGAGCAGCCCGTGCACAAAAAGGGCGAGGTGGTGCTTCCCTTTGACCAGGTGCGCGCGGCCATCAACTTAGTTTTGTCGAGCATTCTTATTGCCTCGGCAACTTCGCTTAAGCTGCCGCTCTCTACCACCTACGTTACCTTTATGGTGGCCATGGGCTCATCATTTGCCGATGGGGCGTGGGACCGCGAAAGCGCGGTGTATCGCGTGTCGGGCGTGCTGTCGGTTATCGGCGGGTGGTTTATTACCGCCATTTGCGCCTTTACCGCCTGCGCAGGCATGGCCTACCTTGTGTTTGTGGGCGGAAAAATAGCCACCATTGCCCTCATGGTAGTGGTGTGCCTCATTCTTGTCCGCAGCAACTTTTTTGGTAAAAAAAGCAAGGATAGCGAGGAGGAAACTTCGGGCACAAAAAGCGAAACCATTCGCACTACGGTAAACAAGGCCATTCAGGAGTACTTTACCCGAATAATTTCGGTGTATAAAAAAGGTTTGGACGATTTCCAAGGCGAAAACCTGCGGCAGCTGCGCTCGGATAAGAACGATGCGCTGGCCATTCACGAGGAAATTTCGAAGCGGCGCGGCGAGTACTACCGCTTTGCCGTGGAGGGCGGCGACGAAAAAATTGACGTGGATACGCGCCACTACTACTACCGCATTTTTACCAACCTAAAGGAGATAAGCCACGGGCTGCGCGGCGCGGTGGGCATAGCGCACAACCATGTGGACAACAACCACCGCACCTTTAAGGGCGCGCTGGCCGACAACCTTAAGCTGATGGTGGACGACTTGGACGGTCTGCAAAGGTTCCTTTTTGAGTACGTGTCGAGCCCCGAAATTGACGATGCGGCGCTATCTGCGCGCACCAACCAAAGCGTGAAGCTACTTAGCAAAATACAGCAGGAGCTGCTGCAGGGCATTAGCGCCAACGACCTTTCGCTGCGCGGAAGCGAGCTTTACCTCAACTTCCTACAGTTCTCGCGCGATATTGTCAACCGCTTTGCGCTCATAGCTTACCTGCAGCACGAGCTCAACGAGGAGTTTTGCCAGCTTGAAAACAGTAGCAAGTAGTAAGTTTTATGTTCTTTGTTAAGCCGAATTTGTAATTCGGCTTTTTTATTGCTTGCGGGTTGCTGCTGACTTTTCCCTGCTGTCATGCTAAGCTTGCCGAAAAACCACGTCATTGCGAGGAGCGAGGCACGAGCGAGGAAGCCAATGACGGTGCGTTTGTCACCCTGAGCCTGTCGAAGGGTGCGGCGAGGGCACTCTGGGAAACCCCACCCCACATGCTTCGACAGGCTCAGCATGACAACCGGCGAGTTTGTTTTGTTGTAAAAAACTATATTTGGTAAACCATTACAAAATTGCTTACCTTTGCCGAATTATTTTTTTTGGAAATGTAGAAAAAATGAGCAATTCCGCCCTGTTTTTGGTTGTTTTTCTTACCGCTCTCGCCTTGGTGGGCGCGGCGCTGCTGGTAGCTTGGCTGCTGGCGCCCCGCTCGTGGAACGCTCACAAGGGGCAGCCCTACGAGTGCGGCATTCCCACCCGCGGCACCTCGTGGATGCAGTTTCGCGTGGGCTACTACCTTTTTGCCATTCTTTACTTGGTGTTCGATGTGGAAACGGTGCTGCTTTTCCCCTGGGCCGTTACCGTAAAAGATATGGGCATGCAGGCCGTGGCGTGCGTGCTGTTTTTCTTGGTAGTACTGGCGTTGGGCTTGGCCTACGCGTGGAAAAAAGGAGCCTTGATATGGAAGTAAAAGATATTCGCATTCCCAACATGAGGTACGAGGACTTCAACGATAATGAGTACCTCGAAAACTACGTGAGCGAGCTGCGCGAAGGCGGCGTAAATATTTTTGTGGGAAAAATCAACGATTTTATCAACTGGGGGAGGTCGAATTCCGTGTGGCCGCTTACCTTTGCCACCAGCTGCTGCGGCATCGAATTTATGTGCGTAGGCGCTGCCCGCTCGGACTTTGCCCGCTTTGGCTGGGAGGTTACGCGCAACAGCCCGCGCCAAGCCGACGTAATTTTTGTGTGCGGCACCATTGTGCACAAAATGGCGCCGGTGCTCAAGCGACTTTACGAGCAAATGGCTGAACCTAAATATGTTATGGCTATTGGCGGCTGCGCCATCAGCGGCGGCCCATTCAAAAGTTCGTACCACACCGTAATGGGCGTTGATAAAATTATTCCGGTCGATGTCTATATTCCCGGCTGCCCACCGCGCCCCGAAGCCATACTGTACGGCATGATGCAGCTATCGCGAAAAATCAAGGTGCAAAACTTTTTTAAGCTGCCCGACGAACGGAAAAAAGTAGCTGAAAGTGGAGAGTTGAAAGTGGAAAATGGAAAGCCATAAGCTGAATATTGTCATGCTGAACGAAGTGAAGCATCTCAAGTTCACTCAATGATGACACGTTACCACAGCTCGAGATTCTTCGCGTTGCTCAGAATGACAAAAGCGCAGAAATGAAGAAAACAAACATGGAAATTACCGAAAAATATCTCTCATCGCTTAGCTTTGCCACGCTGGAACGCCGCGCCGACGGCATGCTGAGCGTAACCGTTCCCAAAGAAAATTTGTACGAAGTTGCCAAATTTTTGCGCCACGAATGCGCCGAAAAGTACAACTTTTTGTTCGACTTGGTGGGCACGGATAGCGACAATAAGCTGGGCGTAATTTACTACCTGTCGCAGTCCGCGCAGCCCGAGCAAATGCTGGCGCTGAAAACTTTTACTGCCGACCGCGAAAAACCTGAGCTGTTTTCCGTGCAGGATTTGTGGGATTCCGCCTCGGTTTACGAGCGCGAGGTGTACGATTTTTTTGGCATTCGCTTCATCAATCACCCCGACATGCGTCGCATTTTTTTGCGCGCCGATTGGAACGGTTTTCCGCTCCGCAAAGACTACAACGCCGACCCCGCCGTAAACCCCGTTCCCGAAAAAAGCGAGCTCATTTCGGACATGGAGCGCATGCCTTCCATTACGCTGAAAATGGGCGAGCGCAAGGAGGAAACCAGCTACGTTTTTGAAAAAGACGATTACGTGGTAAACTTTGGTCCTCAGCACCCTGCCATGCACGGCGTGCTGCACCTGCGCGTAGCGCTGGACGGCGAAATCATCAAAAAAATCGACCCGGTTTTTGGCTACATACATCGTGGCATTGAAAAAATGTGCGAGGCGTACACCTATCCGCAAATGCTGCACTTGACCGACAGGCTCGACTATTTGTCGGGAACCATGAACCGCCACGCCTTATGTTTGTGCTGCGAAAACGCGCTACAGCTCGAAGTTTCCGAGCGCGCGCACTACATTCGCACCATTTTCGATGAGCTCACGCGCATAGCCTCGCACCTGCTGGGCTGGGGCTGCATGTGCATGGACATGGGCTCCATTACCGCTTTCGTTTACGGCATGCGCGACCGCGAAAAAATCATGGATATTTTTGAGGAAACCGCCGGCGGTCGCCTTATGGCCAACTATGCCACTATTGGCGGCGTGGCGCGCGATATTCACCCCAATTTTCAGCGGCGCGTAAAGGAGTTAATTCCCTACATTCGCAAAATGCTGAAGGAGCACCACATGCTTTTTAGCAACAACCCCATTGCGCGCGGACGCATGGCCGGCATTGGGTTTTTATCGAAAGAAAAAGCTATTTCGCTTGGCGCCACAGGCCCATCGGGGCGCGCCTCGGGTTGGCACAACGACTTGCGAAAAATTTCGCCCTACGCCGCATACGGCAAGGTAAATTTTGACGAGGTGCTGCGCTCCGAAGGCTTGACCTACGACCGCTACGTAATTCGTTTGGACGAAATTGAGCAGTCGCTGCGCATTATTGAGCAGCTGATTGATAACATTCCCGAAGGCGCTTACGCTGCTAAAACCAAGGCGGTGATTAAGCTGCCCGAGGGCGAATTTTTTCAGCGCGTAGAAAATGCTCGCGGACAATTTGGCGTGCACATTACCAGCAAGGGCGATAAAACGCCGTACCGCGTAAAGTTCCGCTCGCCCTCGCTGACGCTGGTGGGCGCGCTCAAAGCCATTGCCACCGAAAGCAAGGTGGCGGATTTGATTATGCTTGGCGCCTCGCTGGACTACGTAATTCCGTGCATTGATAGATAGTGATTAACGGTTATTGATTAGTGGTTAATGTTTTTTTACTAACCACTAATCACTAACCACTAACCGTTATAAAAATGTTTTCAAGTTTGACTCAGTGGATTGATAGTTTTTTGCTTCGGTACATGGGCGAAAATTGGGCGTTGTTCGTCGAGTTTTTGCTTATTGGCGTAAGCATTATGGTAGCGTATGCGGTGCTTGCGCTCATACTTATTTTGGTGGAGCGAAAAATTTGCGCCTACTTTCAGTGTCGCTTAGGCCCCAACCGCGTGGGGCCCTGGGGCTTGTTTCAAACGGCGGCCGACATGATAAAAATTGTGCTCAAGGAGCTCATTCGCATCAATCGCGCCGACCATTTTTTGTTTCGTCTCGCCTCGTTTATTGTCATTGTTGGCTCGGTGTGCACCTTTGGCGCGCTGCCCTTTGCCAAGGGTTTGCAGGTTATTGATTTCAACATTGGCGTGTTTTATTTACTCGCCATTTCGTCGCTTGGCGTGGTGGGAATTTTGCTTGCAGGCTGGAGCAGCAACAGCAAATACACCATGATTGGCGCCATGCGCAGCGGTGCACAGCTGATTAGCTACGAGCTGTCGTGCGGCATGTCGCTGCTGTGCATTGTGGTGCTTTCGGGCACCATGCAGCTGTCGGAAATTGTAGAAATGCAGAGGGATTCGTGGTTCATTTTTCAGGGTCATGTTCCCGCCGTCATTGCCTTTATTATTTACCTAATTGCCGGTCACGCCGAAACAAATCGCGGCCCCTTCGATTTGCCGGAGGCTGAAAGTGAGCTCACGGCAGGCTACCATACGGAGTATTCGGGCATTCAGTTTGGCTTCTTTTATTTGGCCGAATACATGAATATGTTCATCATTGCAGCCATTGCCGCCACTATGTTTTTGGGCGGTTGGCAGCCGCTGCACATTTCGGGTTGGGACACGTTTAACCAGGTAATGGACTGCATTCCATCGGCGATTTGGTTTTTGGGAAAAACAGGATTTTGCATTTTTCTCGCGCTGTGGGTGCGCTGGTCGTTTCCGCGCCTGCGCATTGACCAGCTGCTGCGCTTGGAGTGGAAAATTTTGATGCCCATTTGCTTGGTAAATATTTTGCTCATGGCGCTGTTAGTTGCGCTTCGCGGTTAATTTTTTTGAAAAAATGTCACTCATAAAACAACGAACAAAGCGCGCCTCGGGGCACCTCAAAAATATTTTTTTGGGAGTGTGGCACCTCATGCAGGGCATGTACGTTGCGCTGCTCAACATGCTGCGCAAAAA
>JAITVR010000065.1 GCA_031285695.1 Prevotellaceae bacterium | reverse complement strand
TATGCGGCAATGCTTAATGATGGCATGATTTTGCCTCGCACATTAGTGCCCGATTATCCGCTTTACACGGCAGGATTTGCGCCCTCAAATTTTGGAAAAACGTTTGACGGAGCCGTGCCTGCACAAGATGCTTTGGCGCGCTCCCTCAACGTTCCTGCTGTGCGCATGTTGCAATCGTACAGCGTTGAAAAATTTCACCGCCTGCTGCGGCAGCTGAAAATGACCACGCTCACCCAACAACCGGAACACTACGGTTTGTCGCTCATACTTGGCGGCGCAGAGTGCACCCTGTGGGATATTACCGGCATGTACGCTTACCTGGGGCGCATGGTAAATCATTACGCTCAGCTCAGTGGCGGATACGATGCAGGCGATTTGCACCCTCCTGTTGTAATTTCAAATTCCAAAATTCAAACTTCAGATTATCCAACGCACAAGTGCCCCCAAACCCACCAGTTTGGAATTAGGAATTTGGAACCTGAAATTCTCAGTGCTGCTGCCGTATGGCAAACGTTAGAAGCGCTACAAGGCGTAAACCGAAATGAGGAGGAGGCCGCTTGGCAATCCTTTTCCTCGAGCCGTCGTGTGGCGTGGAAAACCGGCACCAGCTACGGGCATCGCGATGCGTGGGCTGTGGGACTTACACCAAAGTATGCGGTTGGCGTGTGGGTAGGCAACGCTAATGGCGAAGGGCGTCCGCTGCTTACCGGCGTTGGCTACGCTGCGCCAATACTTTTTGAGCTATTTGGTTTGTTACCAAACTACAACGAGTGGTTTTCTCAACCTTACGATGACATGGTAGAAGAAGCTATCTGTCGTCAAAGCGGACACCGAGCTACGCACTTGTGCCAAAGCGACACCATGTGGATTTCCGCTTCCGGCATCAACTCGCAAGTTTGCCCGTACCACGTGCAGATAAATTTAGACAAGCATGAACGCCACCGTGTAAGTAGCAGCTGCTACGCCGTAAGCAATATGGTAAATCGTTCATGGTTTATACTGCCTCCCGCTCAAGAGTACTACTACCGTCAGCGGCATCACGATTATCAAGCGCTGCCCCCCTTGCTTCCCGGTTGTACCAACAGCGAATCACAGCCGATTGATGTTATTTATCCGGTGGCCAATACAGTGCTAGTACTCCCACGCCAGCTTGACGGTAAGGAAGGGCAAAGCGTTTTTCGTGCCGCACACAGAGATGAAAATGCCACTATTTTTTGGCATATTGACCAAGAATACATTGGCAGCACGCAGGGGCAGCACACACTGGCGCTAAAGCCGCCGGTTGGCGAGCATGCCCTGCACTTAGTCGATAACTTGGGGCACAGCCGCGTGGTTCGCTTTACGGTAAAAGAGTAAAATCATAATTTAGGCAGTTCGCAAATTGTTTTATACCTTTATCGCTCATTTTACATTTTTTTGTGGAAAATAAACACGATAGCGCGCTCACTGTAAACGCCGGCATAGCGCAGCCTCCGCAGGTAAATCCCAACGTGCGCGCGCACCTGCGCAAGGCTCGCACGCTTTCGGTGGACGATTACGTGGAGGGAATTTTGAGCGGCAGCCGCATGATTTTGGGGCGCGCCATTACGCTTGTAGAAAGCTTGCTTCCTGAGCATCGTGAGCTAGCGCAGCAAATTATTGAACGCTGCCTGCCACACTCCGGCAAGTCAATACGCATAGGCATTACAGGCGTTCCAGGTGCGGGAAAAAGCACCTTTATCGAAGCCATCGGCAGCTACATTACGGGGCTCAACAATCAGCTGGCCGTGCTGGCCATTGACCCCAGCAGCGAGCGCAGCAAGGGCAGCATTTTGGGCGATAAAACGCGCATGGAAACGCTGGCCAACGACCCCAACGCCTTCATTCGTCCCAGCCCCAGCGCGGGTTCGCTGGGTGGCGTGGCGCGCAAAACGCGCGAAAGCATTATACTTTGTGAGGCGGCAGGTTTCAACGTAATTTTTGTAGAAACGGTGGGCGTGGGGCAAAGCGAAACGCAGGTGCACTCTATGGTTGATTGCTTTTTGCTGCTCATGCTCTCCGGCGCCGGCGATGAGCTGCAGGGCATCAAGCGCGGCATTATGGAAATGTCGGACATACTCGCCATTACCAAGGCCGACGGCGAAAATACGCAGAAGGCGCTGAGCGCAAAAATACAGTACCAAAGCGCGCTCAACCTTTTTCCGCTGCCCGAATCGAGGTGGAAACCTGTGTCGCTTACCTGCTCTTCGGTAGAAAAAACGGGGCTTACCGAGGTGTGGAAAAATGTTTTGGATTACGTTACGCTTACTAAAAATAACGATTTTTTTGAGCGCAAGCGCAGCGAACAAAACAAGCACTGGCTGTACGAAACCATTAACGAAACGCTGCGCGAACGCTTTTACACAAACCCCGAAATCATTCGGCTGCTGCCCGATTTTGAGCAGCAAGTTTTGGACGGAAAAATCAGCTCATTTGCCGCAGCAAGAGAGCTACTAAACAATTGATAATTGACAGTTGATAATGAATAATTATTGTTCATTGTCAAGTGTCAATTATTCATTATCAATTATTCATTGTACGAAGTTACCGAAATACTTAAAAACACTGCGCTCATTACCTGCTTAGTAATGACCATGTTGCTACTCATTGAGTACATCAATGTTACCACGCGCGCAAGCGGTTTGAATAGGCTGCGCAAATCACGATTTGGGCAGGTAGTTGTTGCAACATTCTTAGGAATAATTCCCGGTTGCATTGGCGGTTTTGCCACCGTATCGCTATTCACGCACGGCGTTGTAAATTTCGGCGCGCTCGCAGCTTCCATGATTGCCACCATGGGCGACGAAGCCTTTGTGATGTTCGCCTCGTTTCCGCTGCAAGCCTTGATTTTACAGGGAATTTTGATAGCTGTTGCGCTTGCAGTTGGAGTAGTAGTTAACCTTACGGTAAAAAAATTTCCTGCGCCCTTTGCGCATAACCATCTTGCCATTCATGCTGCCGATGGGCATCATCATCACGAAGAAAATACGTGCAGCAGCTGGAAAGAAAACCTAAAAAACATGAGCTTTCAGCGCGCGCTGCTCATTGCCGGATTGCTGTTTTTTATTGTTGCTACGCTCAGCGGAATTTTAGAACACGCGCATGCGCACGACGAAAATTGCACGCACAGTGAACCGCTATTTTTATTCAGCGAGCGCTGGCTCAACCTGCTGTTTTCCCTTGTTGCAGCCGCAGTTTTAGTCGTTATCATTCGCGTCAACGACCACTTTTTGGAGCACCACCTTTGGGGGCACGTCATCAAAAAACATTTTGCAAAAATCTTTTTGTGGACGCTCGGCGCGCTCATTATCATTGCCTTTCTCAACGGTTACATTGAGGCCGAAACGTGGGTACGCAACAACCCTCTCTCCATGTATTTGGCTGCAATTCTTATCGGACTCATTCCTGCCTCCGGACCGCATTTAGTGTTCGTGCTCATGTTTGCGCAGGGCAGCATTCCGTTCAGCATTTTGCTGGTCAACTCCATTATGCAGGACGGGCATGCCGGCATTCCGCTACTCGCCGAATCCAAGCGGGGCTTCATTTTTATGAAGTGCGTAAAAATTATTTTGGCGGTAGGTGCAGCAGTGGCTGGAATGATTTTTGAGTTCTAAGAAAATTCCGAATTATGCGCTTTAGTCTTCCTTTGTTATAATGAGCCACGCCCTTTTTGTCGATGTTATCCTGCCGCTTGCCCTGCCCAAGCTGCTTACGTACTCCGTGCCGCACGAGCTGCAAGCCGCGGTGGGCGTGCGCGTGGCGGTGCAGGTGGGGCGCAAAATGTATGCCGCCATCGTGCAGCGTGTGCATAGCGAAGTTCCGCCGTACTCCACCAAGCCCGTCGTTTCGATTTTGGATAATGCGCCGCTTGTGAATGAACATCAGCTGGAGTTGTGGTCGTGGATTTCGCAGTACTACCTGTGCAGCATGGGCGAGGTAATGAAGGCTGCGCTGCCCGCAGGACTTAAAGCTGAAGATGGCTACAAGCCGCGCTACGAAACGCTTGTAAGCTTGCACCCCGACATAAAATGCGAGGGGGATTTAAATGAATTTTTGGTAAAAACCTCACGCGCACCCATGCAGGAAAAGCTGCTGCTGGCGTATGCTTTAATGGCTATGCCCATAAATTTCTCCTCGCCTTTTCAGGTGCAAAAAAAGCTGCTGCTCGAAAAAACGCAGGCTACCGATGCCGTGCTGAAAGCCTGCGTGGGTAAGAAAATTTTTACGCTTGTGCAGCATGAGGTAAGCCGCCTTGATAGCAACAATGCAAACGAAGTTGTGGAAATGCCAACGCTATCCGCTGCGCAGCAAAAGGCTTTTGACGAAGTAAAAAATCATTTTGCAGACAAGCAAGTTGCGCTGCTGCACGGCGTAACTTCGTCGGGCAAAACGGAAATATACATGCGCCTAAGTGAGGAGGCAATGGCGCAGGGAAAGCAGGTGCTGTATATGCTTCCCGAAATTGCGCTCACGGCGCAGCTCATCAACCGGCTCAAAAAAGTTTTTCGCAGCGTAGGCGTTTACCACTCCAAGTTCAGCGATGCGCAGCGCGTAGAGGTCTATCAAAATTTGCTGAAAAATGCCGGCGCGCCAACGCTGATTTTGGGCGTACGCTCATCGCTGTTTTTACCCTTCAGCAACTTGGGTTTGGTGATTGTGGACGAGGAGCACGAGAACACCTACAAGCAGCAAGACCCTGCGCCGCGCTACCACGCCCGCGACACGGCAATTGTAATGGCGGCGTGGCATGGAGCCAAGGTGCTGCT
>JAITVR010000013.1 GCA_031285695.1 Prevotellaceae bacterium | reverse complement strand
TACGTGCTTGCGCACCCCGAAAAAAACTTTGTGCAGGCAAAAGACAGCGCAGGAAATTTGCTCAGCGGTTTTTACATTAGCTACGTGGATACCGTGCCGCTTGATAGTGCAGTTCTGCTCGATAGCGCGGCGCACTACGCTGTTACTGGCGATGAGGTTAGCGTAAAGTTTGCAGGGTTTTACCTGCAAGATAACTTTTTGCTTGACTCTAATATTGATACCATTGCGCAAAAGTATGGCTGGAATACGAGTGATACAACGAAGTACAAGGTCAACTGGCCATATACATTTTCGGAAAATGGCGAAAACTCCGGTGCGATAAAAGCGTATTCTTTTGCCGTGCAAAATATTGCGCCCTGCAGTTGGGTGGAGTTTGTCTTTACTTCAGATTACGGTTACATGGAGCAAGGTTCGCAGGAAATACCTCAGCGCCCGATATATGCATATACTCCGCTGCGGTTCAAAATTTACGTAGCAAAAATAACAAGCAACGAGTAAGCTTACATTCTTGCCAGCGGTGCAATATCCAGCGCGGCCGTTTCGCCGTTTTGCAGCTTAAAAAATCCGGCAATGGCAATCATGGCGGCGTTGTCGGTAGTGTAGCGCAGCTCGGGCAGGTAGGTGTTCCAGCCGTGCTTTTCGCCCGCAGTTTTTATGGCGTTGCGCAAGCCTGAGTTGGCCGAAACGCCGCCTGCAATGGCCACCTCTTTTACGCAGGTTTGCCTTGCTGCCTTTTCTAATTTGCTTAGCAAAATATCAGTAATGGTGCGCTGTAGCGAGGCGCACAGGTCGTTTTTATTTTCCTCAATAAAGTTGGGATTTTGCGTCATATTGTCGCGCAAAAAGTAGAGAAACGAAGTTTTCAGTCCGCTAAAGCTGTAGTCCAAATTTGGAATTTGCGGCTTGGCAAAAGTGAATTTTTTGTCGTTTCCAAGCGCCGCCAACTTGTCAATTACCGGACCGCCGGGGTAGGGCAAATCCATTACCTTGGCGCACTTATCAAAGGCTTCTCCGGCAGCATCGTCAATGGTTTGCCCAAGAATTTCGTGCTCCAACGGTTTTTTTACAAGCAAAATTTGCGTGTGTCCGCCCGAAACTAAGAGGCACAAAAACGGGAATTTTGGGTGCGGAATATTTTTGTTTGGCTCATCAACAAAGTGCGACAGCACGTGCCCCTGCAGGTGGTTTACCTCAACCAAGGGCGCGCCTGTGGCCAGCGACAAACCTTTGGCAAACGAGGCGCCAACGAGCAGCGAACCCATCAATCCCGGGCCGCGGGTAAAGGCAATGGCGCTGATTTCGGCAGGCGAAATTTTTGCAACTTCCAGCGCACGATTTACCACCGGAATAATATTTTGCTGGTGCGCCCTTGAGGCCAACTCGGGCACCACTCCGCCGTAGGCTTCGTGCACGCTTTGGTTGGCAATAATGTTGGCAATCAGCGTGGTGTCGCGCACTACAGCCGCCGAAGTATCGTCGCACGAGGACTCAATGCCGAGGATAATTCCTTGATTTTCCACTTTGAAAATTCGTAAAAATTAAGGTTTGCTCGCCGTTTTGATTTGCTAGCGAGGTGCAAATGTACTAATTTTACTTGTTTTAGCAACTCTTAATTTTTTTTCGCAAGTTGAGGCTGAGGTATATCATAGCAATAATGGTGGTGGTGGTGGCGGCGCTTTTTTTGCTGCCGGTAGCCATTTTTTTTGCCGTGCAGCACCCTAAGGCGCAGCAGCGCTTGGTGCACGAAGCCACGCAGCTGCTTTCCGAAAAATTTAACACCACGGTAAGCGTGAGCAGCGTTCAGTTTCGGCTCTTCAACCGCTTGGTGCTGAACGATGTTTACGTGCAAGATTTGAAGGGCGACACGCTGTTTTACGCCGGCGAGGCGGCGCTTTCGCTCTCGCGCATACGCCTTGCGGAAAAATACGTGGAGGCCAGCCGGCTTGCGCTGAGCGATGTAAACCTGTCGCTGCGGCGCGATACTGCAGGCGTGCTCAACCTAAAATTTATTATTGACGGGCTAAAAAATTCGAAGGCGGACACCGTGCCAAAACCCAATACGGACGGCGCTTCGTACAGCCTTAAGTTGAGCCGACTTACAACCAACGACCTTAGCTTCAGCTTTGTTGACAGCAGCATTGTTGATACAACTTTGGCTGACGTAGTTTCTTATAACTCATTGATTATCAATGAGTTGCATGTTGACTTGCGCGAAGTAAATGTGAACGGCGATACCATAACTTGCCTGCTGGAAGAGCTGAAATTGCGTGAGCGTAGCGGCTTTAACCTGCATCGCATGTCGGGGCGGGTAAGCGTTGCGCCAACGTTTATAGAGGTAAAAAATTTGCAAGTTTTGGACGACTATTCTGATGTTCGTGCGCGCCACTACCGCATGGATTTTGACAGCTTTAGCGATTTTTTTAGCTACGTGGAGCGCGTGCGCATGTCGGCCGATTTTACCTCGGCAAAGGTGGATTTGTACACCATTGGTTTTTTTACAAAAAAAATGCCGCGCGTGCACCTGCCGCTCAACCTCACAGGGCGCGTGGAGGGCACGGTGGCGAGCCTTAAGGGGCGCGAACTTGACCTAAATTACGGTGAAAACACGGACGTAAAACTCAACTTTTCCATGATGGGTTTGCCCGATGTGCAGGGCACATTTTTTACCTTCGATGCCAAGGAGCTAACCAGCGTTCCGCAGGATATTTTACTTGCCGACAGCGCGGTGCTCAACAAAAAAATTGCGCGCCATGCCGAGCTGCTGCGCCAGCTGGGAACGCTCAGCGGACACGCGCGCTTTACCGGTTTTTTATCCAACTTTGTGGCCAACGGCGAGCTTGCTACCGACAAGGGCACCATCATTTCCGACCTCGCATTTTCGCCTGCGCCCGATTCGGCCATGGCCATTAGCGGAACGCTGGGTACGGAAAATTTTGACCTTGGCAGCATTCTCAACGATAGCATTGTCGGGCGATTGAGCCTACACGGAAAGGCGAGTGGAACGGTAAAAAGTTTCAAAAATATTTCGCTCAACTTAGATGTTGACATGCCGCTTTTGGAGCTGAAAAATTACCCTTACCGCGCAACAAAGGTGAAGGGGCTACTTACCGAGCGGTCGTTTAGCGGTGCGCTTTCGTGCCGCGATAAAAATTTGGATTTTGATTTTCGCGGCAGCATCGATTTTGAAAAAGAAAAATCACTTTTTGACTTTAACCTAAACTTGCGCCACGCCGATTTATTCAAGCTGCACTTAGTTTCGCACGATAGCATTTCGCGCCTAAGCCTTACGGCAACAGCCGAAGCGGAGGGCAGCAACCTCGATGATTTTACAGGAAAACTTCGCGTAAGCAACGTAAAATACGCCGCGCACCAACGTGCATTTTTTGTAGATACCATGCGGCTTAACGCCAAAAAAATGGGCGAAGTAAAAAGCATAACGCTTACCTCCGACCTGCTCAACGCAACTCTGCAAGCCAAGGGCGGACTGAGCCACGCGCCTGCTACGCTCAACCACGTGGTGGGCTACTACCTGCCCGTATTTTCGCAGCTGTTGGCGGACGAAAATTTGAAAAAAAACATTGCCGATACTACGCCAAAGCCGGCGCTAAACGAAAATGCAGAGTACACATTTTCGCTGCTCATAAAAAAAGCGCAAGCCGCGTTTAGCGTTTTAACGCCGCAGCTTGAGCTGGCCGATAGCACCGAAATACGCGGCCGCATAGCCACCAATGTGCAGCGCACGCAGCTCAGCTTGCGCACCGATTCTGCACGTGTTGGGCAGCTGAAGCTGAAAAATTTTTCGCTGCGCTCCGCCGTGCGCGACTCGCTCCTGCAGCTTACCGCAAAGGTGGATAGCGCCACCAACGGCAACCTCGACCTGCAGAAAATCAACCTCAGCAGCACGCTAAAGGCGGGGCGCGCGGAGCTGAAATCGAGCTATAAAACCTCCATTGCTTCGGGAAATTTGAATGCCGCCGCGCAGGTATTTCGCGATGCGCAAGGCGGCATTGGCGTTGATGTTGCGCTTGATTCGTCGCAGGTGGTGCTGGGCGATACGGCCTGGCATTTGTCGCCGAGCAAGCTGCGCTACGAGAAAGGAAATATTGCCATTCAGTATTTTAAGGTGGAAAACGGAAGTCAAATTATATACGCTAATGGTTTTATTTCCAATAGTTTAAAAGATTCTCTTCGTTGCGATGTAAACGGCGTTTCCATTGCGCCGCTGCTGCAAATTTTAGGCGCAAAAACGCCGGACATAACGGGCACGCTTTCAGGCAAGCTAAAGGTAAACGGCGTGCTGTCTCAATCTCGTGATTTTTTTGCCAACGTAAAAGCGAGCAACGTTTTTGTGGAAAAAATGGAGGTGGGCAACCTTACGCTAAACAGCTTTAGCGAGCAGGGCGAAAAGGACGTTAGCGTGCAGCTGCGCGTGGAGCGCGGCGGTGCAGAGGCGCTGAGCGTGGGCGGCGTGGTAAAACCGTCGGGCGAAATACTGGCGGCAGCCAAGCTCAGCGGCGTAAATTTGGATTACCTAAACCCGCTGCTCGAAGGGCCGCTAAGCGATGTGGGCGGCGCGGTAAGCGGAAATTTGAAGGTAATGGGGCAGCTCAAGCAGCCGCTGCTCAACGGAAAGTTGCAGGTGGAAAACGGCACGCTGCGCGTAAATATTTTGAACACGCTGTACCGATTGTCGGGCGAAGTTTTGGTGGAAAATAGCAGCCTGCACATGCGCGACTGGCAGGCGCTGGACGATAAAAATACCACATCGCGCGCCAACTTTTCGCTGTACAACGTTACGCAGCCCGATAAGATTCACTTCACGCTTAAGGTTGCGCCCGAAAATTTTCATGTGCTAAACAGCATGGCGCGCCGCAACGAAAATTTTTACGGACAGGGCTACGCCACCGGCGTGGTGCAAATCAACGGTGGACAGGGCGAGGTAGAGGTTAGCGCAGTGGCCACCACCAATGAAAATACGCAGGTTTCTATTCCGCTAAGCGGCGCTCAAAGCGCGCAGCAGTCCAACTTTATTGACTTTGTAACGCCCGTTAGCGGTCAAAATGCAAAGGGAAAAACGAAGAAAAATCAGCTGGAGGCAGCCTCCAACGTTAAGGTTGATTTGGACTTTCGGGTTACGCCCGACGCCGAGCTGCAGCTGGTACTCAACGAAAATACGGGCGATGTGATAAAGGCCGCCGGCAACGGCGATGTGAAGCTGGAGGTGCAGCCCGCCAGCAACATTTTTCGCGTGTTTGGCGCATATACCTTGCAGCGCGGCGAGTACGCGGTTTCTATTCAAAATTTATTTAACCTAAAATTTAAAATAAACAGCGGAAGCGTTATCAACTTCAACGGCGATATTGATGCCGCCACCGCCGACATTCAGGCCAACTACAAGCAGCTGCGCGTGCCGCTGGCAGGGCTGTTTGACTCTACGGCAAACGTCAACAATCGCTACAGCCGCCCCGTGCCCATCAACTGCGGGGTGCACATTACGGGAAGGCTTACGGCGCCCACGCTCAAGTTTTCTATCGAAGCGCCCACCGTAGATGTTGAAACGCGCACGCTTATGCAAACCCGGCTCAACACCGACGACGACATCGTTACGCAGTTCATGTCGCTCGTTTTGACGGGGCAATTTGTGCCAACCGATGAAGGGCTTGGCGCCATGGTAGCGGGTGGCATTGGCGGTTCAACGCTGAGCAACTTCCTTTCGGCGCAGCTTTCGGGCATGCTATCGCAGGCTTTTGAGGGCATTAACGTGAGCGTAAAAGTGCCGACAGTGGGAGCGCAAAGCGCCGCAGAGCAGGATTGGGGCGCAACATTTTCTCTAAACCCAATTGAACGCCTCTCGATAAGCGGCGGAGTGGGGCAGCAGCACGGGCGCGATGTGGCCAACCCCAACAACGCAAGCATGGTGTACGATGCCGATGTGGAGTACACGCTTGATGCGGAGGGAAAATGGCGCGTAAAAATGTTTAGCCACGCCGACAATCAGTACGCCGAAATGATGCAAACCACCGGAAATCGCTACGGCGTTGGCGTGGTGTACCAAGAAAGTTTTGACAGCTTTACCGACCTGTGGCAGGCTATTTTTCGTAAAAAAGAGTAGCGGTAAAATTAGTGGTTAGAAAAAGGCTATTTTTCTTGTTGTCCTGCTGAGGAAAGTGAAGCATCTCAAGTTTGCACATCTGTTTTCTCTTCGTTACTTTGCCTTGACACAAAGTAACAGATAGAAAAAGATTGCAAGCGGCTTCGCTAAACCTCCTCGCAATAACTGTGCACTGCCATGCCAATTACTCTTTATTCATTGTTAATTATTAATTGTTTCCTATCTTTGTTCCCACAATTTTGAAATTTCGCCTTATGGCAAAAAAAATATCACACTTAGGGGTAGTTGAAAGCATTG
>JAITVR010000253.1 GCA_031285695.1 Prevotellaceae bacterium | reverse complement strand
GCCCGCATTTTTGCCAAAACCATCAACTGCCTCAACCCCACGCCCGAAATGGAGGCCTGCAACCAGTGCGAGAGCTGCCTTTCGTTCAACGAAGGTCGCTCGTACAGCATTCACGAGCTCGATGCCGCCTCAAATAATTCCGTTGAGGACATTCGCCAGCTCATAGAGCAGGTGCGCATTCCGCCGCAAATTGGGCAGTACAGCGTGTATATTATTGATGAGGTGCACATGCTTTCGTCGGCAGCGTTCAACGCATTTTTGAAAACGCTGGAGGAGCCGCCCGCGCACGCCATTTTTATTTTGGCCACCACCGAAAAGCACAAAATTATTCCCACCATACTTTCGCGCTGCCAAATCTACGATTTCAACCGCATTAGGGTGGAAGATACGGTGGAGTACTTGAAGTTTATTGCCGAAAAAGAAAGCGTAACCGCCGAAGATGCCGCGCTGCACATCATAGCGCAAAAGGCCGACGGCGCTATGCGCGATGCACTTTCCATCTTCGACCAAGTTGTTTCGTTTTGCGGAAATAATTTGACCTACACACAGGTAATCGAAAACCTCAACGTGCTTGATTACGACTACTATTTTCGGCTCACAAAAGCATTTTTAGCGGGTAGCTACACCAATTCGCTGCTTATTTTCAACGAAATTTTAGGAAAAGGTTTTGAGGCGCAGCACTTTGTAGCCGGCTTGTGCACACATTTTCGCGATTTGCTGGTGTGCAAAGACCCGCAAACCGTGGCGCTGCTCGAAGCTAGCGAAAGCATCAAAAAGCAGTACGTGGAGCAAGCCGCTGCCTGCGATGCGGGATTTTTGTTCAACGCGCTCAACCTTGCCAACCGCTGCGATGTGGGCTACAAGGCAAGCGGAAATCCGCGGCTGCACGTGGAGCTTTGCCTGCTGCAAATTTCGAACTTAATGGCTGAAAAAAAAAGCCCTGACGTAAGCGAAGTAAAGCAAGTTCAACCTGCTGAAAGCCTTGCTGCGCCAAAGGTTCAGCCCGTTGCGCCACCTGCGGTAAGTAGCGCGCCTGCTGCGCCTGCGCCGGCTGTTTCGGTTGCGCCGGCGGTGGCTGCACCAAAAACCATTCAGCTGAAAAATGTGCTGAGCGGTAACGTAATGCCTCAAGAAAAAGCATCACAAGTATCTGATAATGAGATAGTTGCAGAGGAGTTAGAGTTTTCCGTAGAGCAATTTCAGGCAGCATTTGAGCAGCTAATTACTTCGCAACTAGAGCATAAAACGCGCTTGAAGTTGGCCTTGCAGCAGGCAAGCAGGGAGCTGAAGGATAGCTATGTGATTGTGCTGCAAGTTAATAATTCGCTGCATTTTACGGAGATGAAAACGGAGGAAAAGTATTTGACCACCTTTTTGCAAAAGCAGCTGCGCAACAAAAACATAGTGATAGAGGTAATGCTTGAAGCGGCGGAAGTGAAGTCGAGCAAGCCGTACTCGTCCGACGACCGCTTTAAGTATTTGGCCGAAAAAAATCCTGTGCTGAAGAAGTTTAAGCAGGAGTTGAGCTTGGATTACGATTAAAAATTCAAAAAAAGATAAAGGACGTAAGGAGCAAAGACAGAAGGACTTTTCCTTGCTCTTTTTGTCTTTATATCTTTTGTCCAAAATTAATTTTCACTTTTTATTAACTTAAAACCAAAAGATTATGCTGTCAAAAAAAATGGAAAAGGCGTTGAACAAGCAGGTAAATGCTGAGTTCTACGCGGCGTACTTGTATCTGGCCATTTCGGCAGATTTTTCGCGCAAGTCGCTAAACGGAATGGCGGACTGGTACCACAAGCAGGCGCAGGAAGAGGTGGAGCACGCCATGAAATTCTACAACCACATTCAGGAAAGGCAGGGTGTGGTAATCCTTGAGCCCATTGCGGCTGTGCCCTCGGAGTGGGCTACCCCCATGTCGGCCTTTAAGGCGGCGCTGGTGCACGAGCAAAAAGTTACAGGCATGATTAATGCGCTGATGGACATTGCTGTAGGGGAAAAGGATTACGCCTCGCAAAGCTTCCTCAAGTGGTTTATTGATGAGCAGGTGGAGGAAGAATCCGAAGCTACCGCCAACATCGACCGGCTTACCATGCTGGGCGGCAAGGACGGCAAAAGCATCAGCGGCGGCTCGCTGTACCAGCTGGATAAGCTCATGGGCAAGCGCAGCGGAGAGTAATTTTTTACTGCTTTTGCAGAGTGAAAAGCGGAGGAAATTTTTTCCTCCGTTTTTTTTATGCTATCCTTTTCTACTTTTATTTGCCGAGCAGTCGAACCCTAACCTTGTCATTGCGGGCTTGACCCGCAATCTCATGACAGAAGTGCTTCATAGTAAGGGATTGCGGGTCAAGCCCGCAATGGCAGTGCGTAGTCCCGCTATGTATATTTAGTATTTCAACTCATATAGCCACCCTTTTAGCGATAGTGAAAATACCCCTGCAAATTCCCCCTGCAATAGCATGATTTTCGGAAAATTAAGTATCGTAAGCCCTAAGTATAAAAAAGGTATAATACCGTTTTTTATTGCTAATTCCTTTTCTCAAAAAACAAGCAAAAACAATACAATCAGTTGATTGTTAATGATTTACTATTTTATTGCAATAATAGCTGTTTTTTTGCTTGTTAATTTAATATACTTTTAGTCTAATGTCGTTGTACTATATAGGTAGTATGGAATTAATACGTTATTTTTACGCTATTTATGTATAGTAAATCAACTATATTAGATTAACAAGATATTTTTTTGTGTTAAAATAATGGCGAACTTTGCAGCACAAATCTTATCACTAAGTAAGCAATAAATCAGCCAATCAGCCTCTCTTGGTACTACTATTGTGGTCGTGGTATTGTATTGTATTGTATTGTATTGTATTGTATTGTATTGTATTGTATTGTATTGTATTGTGCCAGTGATAGGTGACGCTATAAGAAATATGGAACCGCCGAATGCCTCCCCTCTCAACTCTCTCTTCGATGCTATTCGAGGTGGCGATAGCAGTGCCTTTTCTCACTACTACAACAACTCCTTCGACCGGCTTGTAACCCTCACCAAGCGCATTACCAAGGACGAGGAGGAGGCGCGCAACATTGCCCAGGACACCCTTACCAAGCTTTGGGAGCAGCGCGAAAGCATTGACCCCACGCAGTCGTTGGACGGCTTTGTGGCAACCATGGCGTGGAATTCTTCCCTCAACTACCTAAAAAAGCAGCGCGTGCACAGCAAGTACCACAGCGAGCAACTATACTTGTTGAACGAAGAAGACGCCAGCTGCGACGAAAGGCTGGTAGCAAGGGAAACTGCGCACCGTATTCAAAAGGTAATCAATGAGATGTCGCCACAGCGGCGCAAGGTTTATGAGCTAAGTCGCGATGAAAATTTGACCTACAACCAAATTGCCGAACGCCTTGGTATTTCGTACAATGCAGTGCGCAACTACATGTCCACAACCTTGGACTATCTTCGCTCCACACTTGTCATTATCTTTCTTTTTCCTGTTTTTGTAAAAAAATGAAAATCAGCATGTTGTAATTGATTTAACATTTTTTATCAACAATTTTCTGTTTAGCGTGTGTAGTCCCCCCCCCCCAAAGTTGTATTAGTATATATGGGGGAGATTGCGCGGCGAGAGAAATCAACGTGTTGATAGAAGAAAAAACAGGTGTGAGAACTATTGTAAGAGAATTTGCCAAAGCGTTTTCACGGCTTACGCCCGAAGAGCGAGCGTACAAGGTTGTTAGGGGCTTTTTTAAGGTAGAGCAACCTACCGATGCCATGAAAAAGAAGTTTACCGACTGGCTGCAGGACGAGCAGCACAGGGAAGCAAAGCAGCAGGCCATGGAGCGCATAGCGCGCGAGCATTTTAACGGCGAAAAAGGATTTAAAAAAAATAGCGACTTGAAAAGTTCCGAGAACGTAAGTGTTTTTTATGAACGAACAAGACATAAATAACTTAAACAGCAAGCACTCAGCAAAAGTTGAGGTGGTGGAGTGGATGATTACCCGCCTTCTTTCCGATGAACAGCTACCGGAAGAAGCGCTGGACGGAGTGCGCTCGTACTTAGCCAATGAAAAGGACGAGCAGCTGAAAAAGGAAATGGACTTGGTCTTTTTAGCCGCACTTCAGTCCGGCCGCTCCAACGCTGCGGAAAAATCGCCCTTGGTGGAAAAAATGTGGCCGCAAATTGCCGCCACGCTCAACATGGACCCCAACATGGATACCTACCGCGCCGCCTCGGATTCCAACAAAAAATCGCAGTCGAAGAAGGAAGCGCTTCCGCTTTGCGATAATGTGAAGGTGCCTGTAGTAGTAGAAAAATTGCCGCGCCGCCTTTCTTTGGGCGCCGCACTTCTTAGGGTAGCCGCCGTGCTGCTGCCGCTGCTAATGCTTGGTGGCGGATACTACTTTTGGAGTTTTACGCAGGTAAGCTTGCCGAGCAAGGGCACACCTATGGTTGCCTTTGTTGCCACCAACCCTGTTGATGTAAAGACAAACAGCGTTAGGCACGTTACGCTGCCCGATGGCACACGCGTTACGCTAAACCGCAACTCTATCTTCATTTACACCGGAAACCGCGAAGGTAGGCTTGTGGGCGAGGCGTACTTTAACGTAGCCAAAGACTCGGAAAATCCCTTTGTTATTCACTCCGATAAGCTGAAAGTTACGGTGTTGGGCACCGAATTTAACCTAAACACGCAGGCGAAGATACAATCAACCTTGTCGCTTTACAAGGGTAGGGTGCAGGTGGACTACGCGCTTGGAACGGAGTACCTTAACATACCGGGCTGCAAATTTGCCCTTGACCGCACTACAAAGTTGGCAAGCGTAAGCAAGTTCAATAGTAAGGTACAGCCCGAGTGGGCAGAGGAGCCCGAGCCAATAGCCGAGCCGGTGGTTGAGGAGCTGCTGGTTAACGTTATTCCGCTGGGCGAAATTTTGGACTTGATAGAAAGGGAGTATGGCGTAATAGTTGTGAACCGTGATGCAGTGGACTTGAACCGCCGCTACAATTTTATATCGGACGAAACAGCGACAGTGGAGCAGGTGATGGACGCCCTGCAATTTGCCGGAGATGAATTTGACTACCAAATAGACGGGGGAGTAATAACCCTCGGTAACAACAACGATAGATAGGAAATGATGTTTTTTCAAAAATTTGCGGCAAGGAAAATGAAAATACCGTTGCTGCTTGTATTTTTCTTTTTTGTGGCAACCATGGCTGCATCGGCGCAGCAGGCCAGAATGTCGCTGGTTCGTGGTGAAATGTCACTCTCGGAATTTATCGGAGAGGTTAAACGGCAAACGGGCACCGTGGTGGTTTTTGACGCGGGAAACGTTCCGGCTGCGCACCGTGTAAGCTTACCCACCGGCGAACGCTCCGTTATTGCGCTGATGAACAGGGCGCTGCCAAAATCGAAATATGCATGGCGTACCATTGGTAACTACATTGTGGTGCGCACCCTTCCCACAACGCTTCCCTCTGACGCCGCTGCCAAAGTTGAACCCACAAAAGAGGATTTTGAACGAGACTTGTCGGAGTACACCCGCCGCATTATTATGCTGCCGGAGGAGAAAGAAACCGTCATTGTTGGCTACGATACAGTACGCACCGAGGATACAGTTCGCGTTGAAAAGGCCCACAGCGGCAGCTACACCTACCCGGGCGCTACCCTCATGCTTGCTAATACCGACCGCACAGCGTACACAGCTTACCTGCGCAACACCCCGCCGAGGGTTGCCCTAAAAACCAACTTGCTTTGGTGGGCAGCGCGCGGCACGTTCAACGGCGCCATTGAGGGTGGAGTGGGCAAAAAGACCTCACTGGAGCTTTCGGGCGGCATTAACCGTTGGAACTTGAAGGGCACCGAGGAAAACAACAAAAAGCTTGCCCACTGGGTGGTTAAACCAGAATTCCGCTACTGGCTTTGCGAACGCTTCAATGGGCACTTCTTTGGCCTGCACGCCATTTACGCGCAGTACAACGTGGGCGGCTACGATGTTCCCCTACTTTTTGAAAAAGAATACCGCTACGAGGGCGATGCCTACGGCGCGGGGCTTAGCTACG
>JAITVR010000184.1 GCA_031285695.1 Prevotellaceae bacterium | reverse complement strand
GAGTTTTACCCCTTTGCCGGCGCGGTAAAAGCCATACGCCAAGCGGCGGATTTGGCAGGTATGCACAAGCTGATGTGGGGCAGCGATTACCCGCGCACCATTGCCGCCATTACCTACCGCATGTCGTACGATTTTGTGCTCAAAAGCGCGCTGCTGAATGACGACGAAAAGTCAATGTTTCTTGGAAAAAATGCAGAAACTTTTTACAGCTTAAAAAATTTGGTAGCGCTGCCGTATATTAAAAATATGTCGGAGTAATAAATTTGACATGCGACATGCGACATGCGAAAATTCAGTCGCAAGTCGAGTATCGCAAATCGCAAGTCCGTATTTTTGAAGTTTAAATAGTAAATTAAAAATGTTATGACGCAAAAGCAATCCAACACCACCCTTGCGCTGACGCTTATCTTCAGCCTGTTTTTTATTTGGGCTATCAGCGCCAGCCTGCTGCCTACCATGATTAGGCAGCTGATGAAAACCTGCGACCTCACTACGTTTGAGGCCTCGTTTACCGAAACGGCGTACTGGCTCGCGTACTTCATTTTTCCCATTCCCATAGCCATGTTTATGAAGCGCTACAGCTACAAGGCAGGCATTGTTCTTGGCCTGCTGATTGCGGCGGTGGGCGGTTTGCTGTTTTTTCCGGCGGCTATGGTGAAGGAATACTGGGCGTACCTCAGCATATTTTTTGTAATTGCCACCGGCATGTGCTTTCTCGAAACCGCCGCCAACCCTTACGTTACCGCGCTTGGCGACCCCAACTCTTCGTCGCGCAGGCTCAACTTGGCGCAGTCGTTCAACGGGCTGGGCGCGTTTATTTCTGCCATGTTTTTGAGCAAATTAGTATTGAGCGGACTTGAATATACGCGCGAAACTGTGCCTGCCGATTTTGCCGGAGGCTGGGAGGGCTACATTCAGTTTGAGACTAACGCCATGCGCCTACCCTACCTCATTTTGGCGGGAATACTTGTGCTCATTGCCGTGGTTTTAATCTTCACGCATTTGCCAAAAATTATGGAGGGAAATCGCGTGGAGGGCGACTCAAAAGGGCAACGGTTGATTGACTTCAAAGTTTTAAAAAGAAAGCATTTGCGCGACGGCGTTATTGCGCAATTTTTTTACAACGGCGGGCAAACGGCCATCTTCAGCCTCTTCCTCGTTTACACCTGCAAGTACATGCAAATGCCCGAAAGCACCGCCACCACCTTCAACGGAATATTCATGCTGGCGTTTTTGCTCGGGCGCTGGGTGGGAACATTTTTAATGCGAAAATTCCGCCCGCAGGATATGCTTGTGGTGTACGCATTGGCCACGGTGGCGCTGTGCGGCGCGGTGGTTATGTTTGGCGGTTGGACGGGCGTGTACGCCTTCATCGGCATCGGATTTTTCATGTCCATCATGTACCCCACGCAGTTTTCGCTTGCGCTAAAAAATTTGGGCGAGGAAACCAAAAGCGGCTCGGCGTTTCTCGTTATGGCCATTGTAGCCAACGCCTGCATACCGCAGCTTACCGCCTACATTATGCACCAAAACGAGCAGGTGTACTACATTGCCTACCTTGTGCCGCTGGTGTGCTTTTTGGTGTGCGCCTACTACGGTTGGAGAGGCTATAAGGTGAGGAATTAAAGCGAAATTTTTTCTCTTTGTCACTTTGCCTTGACGCAAAGTAACCAAAAGTCAAGACAAAATAAAGCTCGAACCGCAATTTTGTCCTCCCACCGCACGCTCACGCACAAGCCCAAGAGGGCGCAGCGTGCGATAGCCATTTTGCCGTAAGGCAACGGAGGCGACCTAAACTTTGTAGGCGGGGTACCCGCAGGGCGCAGGCGGCGTAAAACAAAATGGTGTTTGAGCGCAGCGAGTTCATTTTGTTTAGCCGACAAGACCGTAGCGGGTCGCCGAAAAGTCGAGTCGCGAGTTTTTTTGTTACTTTTTTTGACGGACAAAAAAAGTAAGGGTTAAGATACTTAGGTAAGTTTAGGGTAACAACGCTCAAAAAGTCCTTATAATTATCATTCTTTTGCCATGAAAAAAACACCCATCGTTCCGCGCTCGCTGCTGCTGTCGTTTGTGCTGGTAACAAGCCTTTTTGCCCTGTGGGGCTTTGCCAACGACATTACCAACCCCATGGTGGCGGCGTTCAAAAACATACTGCTCATTACCAACTTTGAGAGCTCGCTGGTGCAGCTGGCCTTCTACGGTGGCTACTGCCTCATGGCCATTCCGGCGGCGCTGTTCATTCGCCGCTTTAGCTACAAAACGGGAATTCTTTTGGGGCTCTTTCTCTACGCCGTGGGCTGCTTGCTTTTTATTCCTGCCGGAAATGCCATGGCGTTTTGGGCCTTCCTCATGGCGTACTTGGTAATGACCTGCGGGCTGTCCTTTCTCGAAACCACGGCCAACCCCTACATCTTATCCATGGGCGAGGGCGAAACTGCCACGCGCCGCCTCAACTTTGCGCAGGCGTTCAACCCCATGGGCTCCATTACCGGAATGTTTGTGGCGCAGCAGCTCATTTTGGCCAACCTCAGCCCCGCCACCGAGGCCGAGCGGCTTGCGCTGCGCAATGTCAACCCTTCGGCGCTGTCCGCCATTCAGCAGGCGGATTTGGGCGTGGTAAGCACGCCATACCTTGTGCTTGGCGGCGTGGTCTTCGCCTTCTTTCTTTTGTTCTTGATGGTGCGATTGCCCAAGGCTTCGGTTTTAGTAAATAAGCTTTCGCTAAAAGCTACGCTGAGCATTCTTTTTAGCAATAAGCGCTACCTGTGGTCGGTGCTGGCGCAAACCTTTTACGTGGGCGTGCAAATTATGGTGTGGACCTTCGTTATTCAGTACGCCGAGCGCGAGCTGGGCATGCCCAAGGCCACAGCGCAGGGCTACAACATTGCGGCCATGGCCATCTTTGTTTCGAGCCGCTTTGTGTGCACCTTTTTGCTAAAATACTTCAAGCCCGCGCAGCTGCTTTCCACCTTGGCCATAGCCGGCGGATTGTTTACCTTGGGCGCCATTTTTCTACCCAACGCAGCTTTTATTGAGGGACAATACTTTGGCGCGTACTGGGGACTGTACTCGCTTATGGCCATTTCGGCCTGCATGTCGCTCATGTTTCCCACCATTTACGGCATTGCGCTGCGCAATATGGGCGACGAGGCCAAGCTTGCCTCCGCCGGCTTGATTTTAGCCATTGGCGGCGGGGCCATTTTTCCGCCCATGCAGGGCTGGCTCATTGATGTTGCCTCAGTGCGCCTTTCGTTTGCCCTGCCGCTCATTTGCTTTGCAGTCATGGCGGCATATGGCTACCGAATGATGAGGGAAAAATAATGGATAATGTGAGGTGCAGGGTGTGAGGTGTTGTGCAGTTCTCGCCTATCCACGTTGAGTCGAGGTAGGAACCTTGCTCAACCAATGACGGCGCTGCTTGAAAAAACCGCCACCTTGCCGCAAAACATACTGACGTTGCCATATTTTTCCTCGGCATTGCCGATTTTTGGCTCGGCGTTGCTCTTTTTTATGTCGGCTTTGCCGTGTTTTCCTCCGGCATTCCCAATTTTTGCTCTGGTGGCACCTCTTTTACCCTCGGCATTCCCATTTTTTATGACAGACTCGCCTCTTTTTCTGACAGCGTTTCCTCTTTTTGAGGCAATGCTCCCTTTTTTAGAGGGAATTTCCCCTAAAAAAGAAGCAACGTTCCCTCTTTTTGAGGAAACATTGCTTAAAAAAGAGGCTGTGTAGTGCGCGTTGAAGCTCTACTGCCCGTAGTATGCTCCAGGGCCGTGCTTGCGGTAAAAGTGCTTTTGAATAAGCTCGGGGTTCATGTCCAGCTTGGGGTTAACGCCGTAGGAAATGTACGCCATTTTGGCCACCTGCTCCAACACTACCGCGTTGTGCACCGCCTCGTCGGCATCTTTTCCCCAGGCAAAGGGGCCGTGATTTTTTACCAACACCGAAGGCACGTATGCAGGGTTTATTTCGCCCTTGCGGAAACGCTCCACAATCACGTTGCCCGTTTCCAGCTCGTACGCGCCGTGCACCTCATCGTAGGTCATGCTGCGGGTGCAGGGAATGGCTTGGTTGAAGTAGTCGGCCTGCGTGGTGCCAATGTTGGGAATATCGCAGCCGGCCTGCGCCCACGCGGTGGCGTAGGTGGAGTGCGTGTGCACTATGCCGCCCACCGCCTCGAATGCTTTG
>JAITVR010000130.1 GCA_031285695.1 Prevotellaceae bacterium | reverse complement strand
GATGGAAGCATTCGCAAAATGTCCGAGCTGCTGGGCGTTTCAACCGACTCGGTGCGCAACTTCTTTGGCGGCGACCACCCCAAAGGCGAAATTGCCGGCATTCACTACGAGCAAGGCCCCGACGGCGGCTTGGTAACCTTCGACGATAGCACCATGCTCAACCTTGCCCGCAAAATTTTGGACGAACATAAGATTACGTACTAAAAATTCAGCATAAAAAAACTAAAGCGGCTTCGACCTTTGTAGTTGAAGCCGCTTTTTTTATCCATTTTTGAGCTATCATTAGGTATCCTTGTTTGTTATTGCGGAATCTGTCGAGGCTGTTCAATCACTAATCACGATTTTCCTCTTCTTTTAACACGTTATTACAAGGACGAGAGGCGATGTCTTTCGCCAAATCTTGAGATTGCTTCTGTTCCTCCTCACAATGACGAGTTTTTTTGTTATTGAGCATAAAAAAATCGGTGGTGCGCCCTGCATCACCGATTTTTTCCCTAATCTCTAATCACTTCTTCTTCATTTCCTCTTCCAGTATTTTTTCTAGCGTTTCAATGCTTATGCGCTTGGCAATAATCTTTTTGTTCTTGTCGAGCAGGTAAAGGGTGGGGGTGCTGTACACGTCGTACAGCGTGCGGAAGTTGGTGCCGAGCGAAAAGGTGGTGGGCTTGCCCTGCTCATCGTTTCCCTCCACGCCGTCCCACGCGTTTATCCAGTCGTAGGGGTGCTCCTTGAGGTAGGTGTCCCACTCGGCGCGCTTGTACTGCGTGTATATGGCAAAAACTATCACATCGCTGTCGCGCCACTTCTCGTACAGCGTCCACAGCTGCGGAATTTCCTTCTTGCAGTGCCCGCAGTTGGGCTCCCAAAAGGCAATAATGGTGAATTGTGCCGGTGTTTTGCGTAGCGATACGTAGGCGTTCTCGCTGGTTTGCAGCAGCAGCTCTGGCGCTACTTTTCCTATCAGGTTGGGGCGCATTTTGTCGGCGCGCTCCTTTATTTTTCCCTTGTACTCCTCGTTTACCCAAGGTGCAAGCCCCGACAGGTAGTACTCGTCGGCCAGGTGCACCACCACGGCGTCGTGCCCCACAATTTCGGACTTTTGGTAGTACTGAAAAAAGTACTCGGTAATGTAGCGAAACATCTCCTCGTCGGCGCGCGCGCGTTCAATCAGCAGGTCGGCGTACTTAATAATGGTGTCGGCCGCCGGTACAATCATTTTGTGGAAAAAGAAATCGAGCTTGGACTTGAAGAATGGCGTGCGAATTAGCCCGTTGTCGGCCAAGTTTACGTTGTCAAAGTAGTGGTCGCGGCGGTACTCGTAGTCGCGCAGCTGCCTTACGGAGTCTTTGTTTGCCACGCTTTCGGGAATGTGCATGTCGCGCTTCGGCGCTTCCACCTGCTGCAGCGAGCCGAGCAGCGTTCCCAAAAAGTTATCCCTGTTTTTTTCAATAACGTTGTTGATGTAGGCGTTTACCGAGCTGTCCACCTCCTCAAGCAGCTTTTGGTACATGGCCACCGAGTCTTTTTTACCCGCTTCGTTGTACTTTTTTTTCTCTTTTATAATGTTGGCGGTGTGCTGCATGTCGCGCAGGTATTTTTGGTAGTCCAAAAACTGCTGGTTTTCGGGCGAGTTCTCAAATTTCAGTTTGTCGAATAGGTTGCTGCGGTCGGTGCTTACGCTGAAGTTTTGGTTGTCGCCAATGAGCAGCTCAAAAAAGTTTTTTTCGGGTGTGGTAATGAAGTACACGCCGCGCTCCAGCTTTTTATTTTTGCTAAAAATGGCGTTGCCATGCTTGTCGGGCGTGGCAGTGTCCACCACGTAGCGCATATCCTCGTAGCTGTAGCCGAGGTAAATGTCGGAGTCGCGCACGCCGTCCATTTTTACGCGAATTTCGTACTGCTGCGCGCGCGCCGCGGTGAGCGATAGCAGCGAGAGGGCGAGGAGGAGGAGGTTTTTTTGCATGATGGATTGGTTGATGTTAAGAAATTTGAGAAGAAAGGGGAGTTTAAGAAGTCTAAGAAGTTTAGGAAGGAAAACATATTCCTAAACTTCTTAAATTCCCTAATCTTCTTCTACAATAATCTGCTCAGCAAGTTATTCACGTTACTTTCTATGCGCTCGTAAATGTTGTCGCCGTAGGGTGCGCCGCTAAATTTTTCGCCGGTAATGTTTTCAAACAGCTCAATGTACCGCTGGCTGATGCCGTTTACAATGGCTTCGGTCATTTCGGGCACGCGCTGCCCGTCTTTTCCCTGAAAACCGTTTTCCATGAGCCACTCGCGCACAAATTCTTTCGATAGCTGCTTCTGCGGCTCGTTTTTTTCAAAGCGCGCCTGGTAGCCTTCGGCGTAAAAGTAGCGCGAAGAGTCGGGCGTGTGAATTTCGTCAATTAGGTAAATTTTTCCGTCCTTTTTTCCGAACTCGTACTTGGTATCCACCAGTATAAGTCCGCGCTGTGCCGCCATTTCGGCGCCGCGCGCAAACACCGCCATGGTGTATTTTTCCAGCTGCTCGTAGTCTTCCTTGCTCACAATGCCGCGCGCCAGTATTTCCTCGCGCGAAATATCTTCATCGTGCTCGCCAATTGCCGCTTTTGTTGTTGGGGTAATAATTGGCGTGGAAAATTTTTGGTTTTCGCGCATGCCGTCGGGCAGCTGCACGCCGCAAATTTGGCGCACGCCGCTTTTGTAGGTGCGCCACGCGCTGCCGCACAGGTAGGCGCGCACAATCATTTCTACGGCAAAGGGTTCGCAGCGGTGTCCCACGGTTACCATGGGGTCGGGCGAGGCGATTTTCCAGCTGGGGCAAATGTCGGCGGTGGCGTCCAAAAACTTGGCGGCAATTTGGTTCAGCATTTGCCCCTTGTGCGGAATGCCTTTTGGCAAAACTACATCGAATGCCGAAATTCTATCGGTGGCCACCATTACCAAAAACTCGTTGTTGATGGTATATACATCGCGGACTTTGCCCTTGTAAAAGGCGGTTTGCTTGGGAAAATGAAATTGGGTTGCGGTTAACGAATTCATGGTTTAAAATGGTTTAATTTTGTTTACAATAGTTTTGATGTTGTTTGAATAAAACCACGTCATTGCGAGGAGCGAGGTACGAGCAACGCGGCAATCTCAACATCGGGAGTGAGATTGCTTCGTCGGTCCTCCTCGCAATGACGAAGCTACAGTTGACTTTCTTCTTTTTCAAATGCGCTCACAATTTTGCTCACCAGCGAGTGGCGAATTATATCTTTTTTGTCGAACTCCAACATGCCAATGCCCTTGATTTTGCCCAGCATTTTCATGGACTGCGCAAGCCCCGAATCGCTTTTGCGCGGCAGGTCAATTTGCGTAGCATCGCCGGTTACAATGAACTTTGCGCTTTTGCCCATGCGCGTCAAAAACATTTTCATTTGCGGCAGCGTGGTGTTTTGCGCCTCGTCCAAAATTACAAAAGCGTGGTCGAGCGTGCGGCCGCGCATGTACGCCAGCGGCGCAATTTGCACAATGCCTTCCTCCATGTAGCC
>JAITVR010000084.1 GCA_031285695.1 Prevotellaceae bacterium | reverse complement strand
GCAAGTAAAAAGTCAACATTGGCGTAGGATTTTACCAACATTTCGCTTTCTTGTCGAATGGTAATAAGCGTGTAACGCAGCTCGCGCGCCTCATCTTCGGCTTCAAACACGGCAAAGAGTCTTCGCTGTCCGTCCACCTCTGCGCCGAGCAAATCGCGCTTGTTGACAAAGTCCACGTACAGCGCACGATTGAGCAGCCACGCCATGCGCGTATCGGGTTCGCTTGCGCAAATGGCCAGCACCGAAAACTTTTCTTTGTTGTCTAAAACAACTTTTTTATTTGTAAATTTCGCCATGCAAAATTATCTATCACGTAAGCTGTCATTGCGGGCTCGACCCGCAATCTCCCGATTAAAAGATTCCGCGTCAAGCGCGGAGCGATAGAAGACTACCGTATAACCTGCACTCCTCCATTGAGGTTGATTTTAATAATGCTTGAGGGTTGGCGCGTGGGCTGCCCTTCAAAGGTTGCGGAAACTTGAATGTCCACCACTTTTTTTATCGCCTCTGAAATTTCGGAAAAGGTGCGCGGGGCTTCGCTTCCCGAAATATTTGCGGAGGTGGAAACAATGGGCTTGCCTAACTTCCGAATTATTTTTTTGCAGAAATCGTGCTCGGCAATGCGAATAGCCACGCTGCCATCGGGGGCGCATACGTTGCGGGCAAAGCCAATACCGGCGGGGTAAATAATAGTTTGCGGCACGTTGCTCAGCCGCACAATATCCCACGCTAAGTCGGGAATTTGCGGCACGTAGCGCGAGAGCATTTCCTCGCCGTCCACCAGCACAATGAGGCTTTTGGCATCGGCGCGCTGCTTAATGGCAAAAATTTTTGCCACGGCCGCCTCGTTGGTGGCATCGCAGCCCAAGCCCCACAGGGTGTCGGTGGGATACAGCATAGCTCCGCCGCTGCGCAGCGCTGCTGCAATTTTTTCTAACTCTTCCATGGTGTGTTTTAAAATGCAAATTTACGCTATATTTGTGATTGTTTTACGCTGTGCGTGTGTAATATTTCTGCATGACACCCTACAGTGTGCTTATGCTTTTATCATCTTTCACTAAAATTTCACCCTTACCTGCACCTTTACATCGGTTTGGTGGTTGGTGTCAATATTGGTTAATCCATCGCCGATTTCTTCCCTATCAAAGTAAAATGTTTGAGCGGCGCGCAGCCAAATATCTAAGCGCTCAAGCGGCTGCCACTGCAAGTTGATAAACCATCGCGAGCCTTGCCCGTAGTAGGCTGGCACGGAAAATGCGTAGAGCACATCGCGCTCGTAGGCGTACATGCGCGCATTATAGCTATCGGTATTAAAAATTGCGTAGCGTAGCGAAAATGAGATGGGCAATTTTTGCAAGCTGTACTGCACATCTTGAAAGAGCATAAATCCCACTTCTCGCGGCTGCTCTCCCGCCTTATACTGCATGCCTTCCACGCGTGTTTCGCAGTCCAAACCTTGCAGCAAGCTGTACGAAATATTGTAGCGCAGGCTTAACTTTTCCACCTCGCCTGTAACCCTTGTAGGCTGCGCGCTGCTTACGTTTTCCTCCTTCGCGTCATACTTAAATCGCACATGCATTTTGCAAAATGGTTGCGGCGTGTAGTCTGCTTGCAGCATAAAATCAAAGCCTTTTGAGGGTGAAAAAGTTTTATACTTCAGCCACGGAAACGAGTAAGCATCGAAGTAAAAAGAGGTTTTCAGCTTCGGGTGCGGAAAAATATTTACGCCCACATAAACGCCATTTTCGTTGGCTGTTTTTCCGCCATCGGAAAAAGAATTGGCGTAGTACGCTTGGTGCTGCGGCTGGTAGTAGCGGTGCAGCACCGCCAGCTGCATGTGCGCCGAAACCTCGGCCAGCACTCCGTTGAGCGCAGCCATTCCGCCGTTTTGACTCACGCCAAATTCTCCAAACAGGTGTATTTTTTTGAAGTAGTATCGGTAGTCAACGCTCAAGTTTGCGTTGCTATTTTTTCGCAGCTCGTGATAGCTGTACGGCTCAACTTCTTTTTGGTAGCTACCGTCAAAGCTATGCCACACGCCGGTTGCACCCACGCGCAGCTTTTTCATAGAGTAGCTAAGGTTTGCTCCCGCCACCACTTCGCCTATGGCATGCTTATCGCTCATGGCGCTATGCGTGTTGTGTAAACCGGTTGTTTGCAACGTTGTAAAATCGCCTGCTGTGTCGGCGTTTGCGTCAATGTTTTTGTACGAAAAAAATGCAGTTGCTGTAAGCATTTTGGTAAGCCTCACGCTTGTTGCTGCGCCGCGAAAAAAGTTGTTCTCGTCCGCTCCGCTGTACGCCTTTATGCCTGCGCCGCGCTTGGCCACGCTCAGCGCATCGCTCGATTTTCCAAACCCGCCACCCTGCCACAAAGCAATGCCCTGGCCAAATTGCGCATAGTAGTCGCCCACTACCAGCGTGCGAATTTTTCCAACATTATTTACCAAAATATGCCCCGAGTAAAAATCAAAACCTGCGGAGTTTCCCTTTTTTCTAAAGGGTTCACCCGCGTCTTTTTCCAT
>JAITVR010000040.1 GCA_031285695.1 Prevotellaceae bacterium | reverse complement strand
TATGGAAAAATTGAGGAAGAGCAGCTATCTTCAAACGCTAAGGTAGAAGCCATTGAAACCAAGGGTGCGCTGTTCAGCATTGAGGGCAATAAAATCAGCTTTATGTGGATTAACCTGCCCGAAGACAGCGCCGATTTTGTAATATCGTACAAGGTTACGCCGTGGCAAGCCGGCGCGCCGCTCAACGTTAAGGGCGCCTTTACCTACAACAACGGCGGCAACATGGAAACCACCAACATTGCCGAGCGCGATGTGGACTTTAGCGGCAGCGTACCTGTGCCGCCTTTGGCCGCAGCGCAAGCGCAGCAAGCCATGCCCGAGCCCGCACCCGCACCGCAACCCAAAAAGCAAACCTTGCAGCGCGGATTGGTATTTAAGGTGCAGCTGCTGGCCACCAAAACTTCGGTGGGCGACGATGCTGCCATTGAATCGTACTTTGCGCAGTACAACGTTACCGAGCCGGTAATTGAGGAAGTGCAAGGCTTTGACCCCACACAGTTTGTGTATAAGTACGTGGTAGGTCCGTTTAAAAAATACGAGCAGGCCGCCAACATGCGCGACCAAATGTGGGTGCGCGGCATTACCGATGCCTTTGTTACCTGCTACTACAACGGCGACCGCATTACCATACAGGAGGCGCTGATGATAGCCAACAGAAAACGATAAGAACATTTTTTAATGTTGCTGAAGAAAGTTATAGTAAAAAAAAGTTTTGCGTTAGCGGCGCTCCTTATGCTCTGCTTAGGCGTAGCGCAGGCGCAGCTATCGTCGCGCTCGCGCATTGGCGATTTGTTTGGCATTCCCATGCGCCCCTACGCCGGTGCACAAATAGGCATACTCTCTTTTTACGGCGATGTGCGCCCGCACTCCGGGCACAACTGGCTTACGGGCAAGCCCGGCGAAAAGTTTGACTTTATGCTCGAAATAGGCTCGGAGGGCACGTACGCCGCCAAGATAAGCTTTATGCACGGCATATTTAACGAGTCGCAAGCTTACCCGTGGGTACAAATGGAAGTAAGTGCTAACCCCGAAAAATACTCGTTAGACCCGAACTCTCCTTCATACGCGCCGCAGTACCACCGTCTGTCTTCCTACCAAGAGGGCAACCTTAACTTCCGCACCAACCTATTTAGCATAGGCTTGCAGGGCGAGTACAGAATACAAAATATTCCCACCTTTCGCAACATTACTCCCTACGTTTCAACGGGATTTAATTTGCTTATATTTAATCCGTACTCCGATTTATCTTACGAAAAAGGCGGACAACCTGTGCTCTATGAGCTCGACCGTCTTGAAGACTACATAGAGTATGGCACTCCTCCCAGTAGTTACTTGCCGGGGCAAATAACTACCGGACCGCGCGACAACAAGTATGAAACGCAGCTTAGCTCGGCAAATCTTTACGGCGAAGGAAAATTTTCAACCGTTACGCTTGGCATTCCGCTTGAGGTAGGCTTTGACTTTAGGGTAATGCCCACCGTCAACCTGCGCATTGGCTCCTCCTTTACCTTTACCCTTACCGATAACATTGACGGCGTGAGCGGCAAAGTGGCGCGCGCCGCAACCTTTAACCCCGAGTTGGAGTACTACGACCCGGTAAATCGAGCCTCGCGCTTGCAAACCAATAAATCCAACGATTTTTTTGTATATACCTACGTAGCCTGTTATTTTTACCTGCCATTCCTTTAACTAAATAAAAATGCTCACAAATGCGCCGATAGAAAAATATGCCTCTCATCTTTTTCGTACTCGCGCTAAGATACGAACCACGCTTGCTGTGCTCCTGCTTTCGCTCCACAGCTTTGCGCAAAATACCGCCAACAACTACTCCAAAGAAGCCGTAGATGCTGCGCTTGAGCGCCAAAAGCACAACTACGAGATGGACATGTACGAGCGCTACACCAGCCCCAAGTACAAACCCTACATAGGCCTCAACGCCGCCTTTATGCGCTTTTACGGCGATGTAATGCCCAGCAAAAAAAATGTTACCGATTTGGGTACCATGTGGGGGCTTACTGTGTCAATGCCCACCAACGATAGCGAAAATTGGTTCATCAACCTCAGCTCATTTTTTGGCGAGCTGCACAGCTACCACACCGATTTTACCAAACCGGTGGACAACCTCAACTTTCTTACGCGCGTTACGCAGCTCAACCTATCGGCTACCTACCAGTACGAAGAACTGTGCGAAACCTTTCGCCCCTACGTCAGCGCAGGTATTGGCGTGCTGAGCTTCAACCCCACAGGCGACCTAAAAGATGCCAGCAACAGCTACTACCCGCACACCTTTACACCCACGTATGAGTACGATGAAATTTACGAAACCAACCTGCGCCGAAAAAATTTGTACGGCGATGGCCGCTACAAGCGCACAACGCTCGTAATTCCGGCAGAAGTAGGGGTAAGTTTTAATGTGGGAAAGTGCCTCAACGTGCGCTTTGCCTACCTTTTCAACTACACCTTTACCGATTTTTTGGACAACGTGAGCGGAAAAACAATGAGCAAGGCACAAGAGCTCATTCCGCATGAAAATGCGGAAAATTACCTTACCGCTGACTATGCCAACTTTCATAGCAACAGTAGCACTCTTGGCAGCTATGAAAAAACAACCGTGCGCGCCGCCGCCCTGCACGCCAACGAGCGCAACGACATGTACGGCGGGCTGCGCGTGAGCGTACAGCTGCGCCTGTTTACCAGCACCAAAAAAATTCACGACAACGTGGTGCGCCTGCAAAGCGCGCAGCGTGGCGATGATGCTGAGCTGTACAAAAAGGTAATGCTTGACGACAGCGAAGCACCCAAGTCGCGCTTCACATCATCAGCTGAAGATACTGCGCCCAAATCGCGCTTTACGGCAACGGAGGAGAGCACCCTTAGAAAAAGGCGCATTCCCGGCAAATTTAAGTTTGTTGACAGCAACGGCGATGGCATGGTTTCGAGCGTCGAAATAAACGTGGCCGTGGAGGAATACATTGACGGAAAATCGCCGCTAACAAAGGCTGATATTATAGCCCTGCAAGAATTTTACCGCTCGCAAAGAAGGTAAGGAGATTACTGCTATCTTCTTTGTGAGCCTCAAATTTCCCCCCTTTCCATTTTTCTATTTCAATAAAATTGATTACTTTCGCAGGGTTTTTCAGCAATCAACGTAGTACAACTTAACATTTCTTTTCAATGGCTGTTTTAGAAACACTTAGAAAAAAGGCAGG
>JAITVR010000038.1 GCA_031285695.1 Prevotellaceae bacterium | reverse complement strand
AGTGAATGGTAATGCCCGATTCCCGCTCGCCGGCGGCAATTACAGCGCGGTGAACGTGGTCGCCATACATGCCTTTGCCGCCAAATTTTGGCAAAAGCGCAGGGTGAATATTCACAATTCTGTTCGGAAAAGCATCGATAATATTTTTGGGCGTAAGCCACAAAAATCCCGCCAGCACTACAAAATCAATACTTTTTTCGAGCAGCACATTTTTTATTTTTTCGGAGTTGCAAAAATCTTCGCGCGAAAAAGTGAGGCTTTCTACGCCCAAATTCTTTGCCCTTTGCAGCGCGTAGGCACTCGGATTGTTGGACAAAAGCAGCGTTACGCGCGCATTTTTTTTACCCGAATTCTCGTTAAAATGCCGAATTATTTGCTCTGCGTTGCTTCCCGAACCCGATGCGAAAATTGCTATATTTCTCATTTTTAAATAGTTGATATAAAATGTGAATAAAAATTTCATCAAAAGTATAAAAATTGTCGAATAAGTTTATACTTTTGTGCTGACTTTTGAAAGAAAGTCGCAGTGAAAAAAGAAAATTCTTTAACTTTATTATTAACTAAAACAAAGAAGTTATGGCAGATGTAGCAGCAAAAGTGAAAGCGATTATCGTGGACAAGCTCGGTGTGGACGAGGCAGAAGTAACCCCCGCAGCAAGCTTTACCAACGACCTCGGTGCAGATTCATTGGACACCGTTGAGCTCATTATGGAGTTTGAAAAGGAATTCAGCGTATCAATTCCCGACGAAGACGCCGAGAAAATTGCCACCGTTGGCGATGCTATCTCGTACATCGAAAAAGCGAAAAAGTAGCAAGTAAATTTTTTGTGCAAACACAGTTTTAAAAAAGTATGGAGCTAAAAAGAGTTGTTGTAACAGGCGTTGGCACTATCAACCCTTTAGGTAAAACCGTTGAAGAATTCTTCGACAACCTGCTGAAGGGGGTAAGCGGCGCAGGTCCCATTACGCGCTTTGACGCTTCAAAGTTTAAAACACAGTTTGCATGCGAAGTAAAAAACTTTGATGTAGCACAGCACCCCGAGGCGCTTGATAAAAAAGAAGCGCGCAAGCTTGATATGTACACGCAGTTTGCAATGATTGCGGCGCACGAAATTATCAAGGATTCGGGCTTAGATTTGGCCACCGAAAACGTGGACGAAATTGGTGTTGTGTGGGCATCGGGCATAGGAGGCATTCGCACCTTCTTTGATGAGGTTAAGGGCTTTGCCTTGGGCGATGGTACGCCCAGGTATAGCCCTTTCTTTGTACCCAAAATGATTGCTGATATTGCCGCAGGGCAAATATCCATGAAGTATGGACTGCGTGGGCCTAACTACGCAACGGTGTCGGCGTGCGCCTCATCTACGCACGCGCTTATCGATGCCTTTGACCTTATCCGCTTAGGAAAAGCCACCGCCATTGTGGCCGGCGGCTCCGAAGCACCCATTGTTGAGGCTGCCATGGGTGGCTTCAGCTCGGCGCAAGCGCTCTCTACGCGCAACGATTCGCCGGAAACTGCCTCACGCCCCTTTGATGTGGACCGCGATGGCTTTGTAATGGGCGAAGGCGCTGCAGGTTTGATGCTCGAAGAGTTGGAGCACGCCAAAGCGCGCGGCGCAAAAATTTACGCCGAAATTGTAGGCGGCGGCATGACAGCCGATGCCTACCACCTTACCGCTCCGCACCCCGAAGGTTTGGGCGCCGCCAGCGTTATGCGCAAGGCGCTTGAAGATGCAGGTTTGAAGCCTGAAGATATTGACTACATTAACGTGCACGGAACCTCAACACCCGTGGGCGATATTGCCGAAATAAAGGCGGTAGAAAAAGTGTTTGGCGAGCACACCTACAAGATGAACATCAGCTCCACCAAATCCATGACGGGGCACCTGTTGGGCGCTACCGGAGCGCTTGAAGCCTTGGCTTGCATTTGCACCATTCAGCGCGGCATGATACCTCCCACCATCAACAACCAAAACTTAGACCCTGCGTTTGACAAGCGCTTGAACCTTACGCTGCACACAGCGCAAAAGCGCGAAGTGAAGGCGGCGTTGAGCAACACCTTTGGTTTTGGCGGACACAATGCCTCCGTGATTTTCAAAAAATTTGAATAAGCCCCGTGGCTTTTCTGCCCCTTCGTCGATGTAAGAGCCTGCTGCTGCTGCACTCGCGCAGCAAGGACGGCGAACTTACTCGAGCCTTGAAGGGTATGTTGGGCTACACTCCTGTAAACTTACTGCTGTACAAAACGGCGCTTACGCACAGCTCACTGGCGCGTAGCGGGCGTTCGTATTTGCCTGTGGAGCACAACGAGCGCATGGAGTTTTTGGGCGATGCCGTCATTGGCGCAGTAGTTTCGGAGTTTCTTTACCTCAAATTTCCCGAGCAGCGCGAAGGTTTTCTCACGCAGTTGCGCTCCAAAATTGTGGCGCGCGAATCGCTCAGCCACCTGGCGCTGGCAATAGGTTTAGACGCGCTCATTAAGGCGCACCTCAACCGGCCATTCTCGCGCAACGTGGTGGGCAACACGCTTGAGGCGCTCATGGGCGCTATTTACTTAGACAAGGGTTACGCTTGCGCAAAAAAAACATTTTTGCAGCGCATTTTTTTACCACAGGTAAACGTTGACGAGCTCACCAAGCGTGAGTTTGACTACAAAAGTCGCCTGCTGGAGGTGGTGCAGCGCAAGGGCGACCGCGTGCAGTTTGAAACGCAAGAGGAGCAGCACGGTGAGGTAAAAAAGGGAACGTTTTTCTTTTCGAGCACGCTGCGCATTAACGATGAGGTGGCGGGAAGCGGTAGCGGCTCTTCAAAAAAAGAGGCCGAGCAGCGCGCCGCCGAGCAGGCCTACGGCAAGCTGACAATGAACAATTGACAACGGATAATTATCCATTATCCATTATAAAAATGATAACCACTCCTATACAAATTCGCTTTAGCGATATAGACGGCATGGGGCACGTGAACAACTCTGTGTACTGGAACTACTTTGACCTTGGGCGCGTGGAGTACCTGCAGCAGGCGTTGGGCGACGACTTTGAGGCGCGCGACGAAACCGTGGTGCTGGTGCACGTGGAGGCTGACTACAAAATTCAAACCAAGCTAAAGGATTCCATTGCCGTGCGCACCCGCGTGGTGGGCATTGGCGAGCGCAGCATAAAAATGCGGCAGGAAGTGGTGGACACCACCAACGGCGAGGTGCGCGTGAGCAGCTACTCGGTGCTGTCGGGCTTTAGCAAGCGCACGCAGCAGTCGGTGCTCATAAAGCCCGAATGGCGAGAGAAGATGGTGGTGGAGGAATAAAACAAAAAAGTCAAGGTTGCTGCCTTGACTTTTTTGTTGCAGCTATGCCGAACTATAATCAATAAATCCAACTTATTTTACCCTTTTTACTCGTTGTTATAAATATTTTTCATAACTTAGCTCACATCAAAAAAACGAACTATGGCACAGCACACATTTCTAGCCTTTGACCTTGGCGCCACGAGCGGGCGCAGCATTTTAGGAACGCTCGAAAACGGCAAGCTGCACATGCAGGAGCTCACGCGATTTCCCAACGGCCCCATTCAGGTGGGCAAGCATTTTCACTGGAATATTTTTTCACTCTTAGAAAACCTTAAGGAGGGGCTGCGCACCTGCGTAAAGTCGGGCGTTACGCCCACCTCGGTGGGCATTGATACCTGGGGCGTGGACTTTGGCCTGCTGGACAAGGACGGCGCGCTGCTCGGCATTCCCTACGCCTACCGCGACCCGCACACCAACGGCATGCCCGAAAAGTACTTTGCCGAAAAAATGCCGCGCCGCGAGGTATATGAGGCCACCGGCATTCAGGTTATGAACTTCAACTCCATTTTTCAGCTTTTTGCGCTCAAGCAAAACGGCTCGCCGCTGGTTGATGTGGCCAAAAGCCTGCTTTTTATTCCCGATTTGTTGGCCTATTTTTTGACAGGAAAAAAGCGCTGCGAGTTTACCTTTGCCACCACCTCGCAGCTGTTCAACCCGCGCACCATGCAGTTTGAAAAGAAGCTGCTGGAGGCCATGGGCGTTTCGCCCGAGCTCATGCAGCCGCTCATTATGCCCGGCGAGGAAGTTGGAAAGCTGACGGCCGAAGTTGCCGAAGAAACCGGCATGGCGCAAATTCCCTTGGTGGCGGTGGGCACGCACGATACGGCTTCGGCCGTGCTGGCCGTGCCGGCGCAGGGCGAAAACTTTGCCTACCTCAGCTCCGGCACCTGGTCGCTCATGGGCTTGGAGAGCAAAAAACCGATTATTAACGACGAGTCGTACAAGTTTAACTACACCAACGAGGGTGGCGTGGGCGGCACCATTCGTTTTCTCAAAAATATTACAGGCCTGTGGCTGCTCGAACGCTGCAAGGTAGAGTGGGCAAAGCACAAGGACTACACCTACCCCGAATTAGTTGACATGGCAAAGTCGGAGTTTCCGTTCCGCTTTTTTGTTGACCCCGATGCGCCCGAATTTGCCAACCCTGCCAGCATGACCAAGGCCATTGTGGCCTACTGCGAGCGCACCAAGCAGGAGGCACCCGCCACCGATGCGGAGTTTGTGCGCTGCATTTTCGATAGCCTGGCCATGAAGTACCGCTACACGCTCGAAAAGCTGAAGGATTTTGCCTCGCACCCCATAGAAAAGCTGCACGTAATAGGCGGTGGCGCCAAGAACGCGCTGCTCAACCAGCTTACCGCAAACGCCATTGGCATACCCGTAATGGCAGGCCCCGCCGAGGCCACGGCCATTGGCAACATTATGGTGCAGGCCATGGCGGCCGGCTGCGTAAAGTCGGTGGACGAGGCGCGCGCCGTAATTCGTGCCTCGGTGCAGCCCGATGTCTATCAGCCGCAGGACGCCGAGGCTTGGGCAGCGGCGTTTAAAAAGTTTTTGACGGTAGTGGAGTAAAACAAGTAGGCAATACACAATAGGCAGTAGGCAATGTTCTCGCCCCGCGGAGTACGAACGCTGCCCGTTGTCATTCTGAGCAGAGCGAAGAATCTCGTGTTTGCACTTATGACGATATGTTACCACAACTTGAGATGCTTCACTTCGTTCAGCATGACAAAAGGATACATTTTATAGAAATCATGAAAAAAACAGCTATCATTCTTTTCGCTTTCCTGCTCCTCGGCAACCTTTTGCCGGCGCAAAATGCCGTGGAGTGGCGCAACGACCGCACGGGAATTTACACCGAAACGGGCTTGCTGAAAGCTTGGCCGGCCGCCGGCCCCGACCTGCTGTGGAGCTACGAGGGCTTGGGCGAGGGGCACTCATCGGTAACGGTGAGCGAGGACAAAATTTACCTTACGGGAATGACCGAGGGCAAGGGTTTCCTCTTCGTTTTTGACCTGAGCGGAAAGCTGCTTGCCAAAAAAGAGTACGCCGAAGAGTGGGACGCGAGCTACAGCGGCACGCGCGGCTCGGTGGTTCCCAACGCCGGAAAGCTATACGTGGTAAGCGGTACGGGCGAGGTGGTGTGCTTTAACCAAAATGACCTAAGCCTTGCTTGGAAAAAGAGCTACACCAAGGATTACGCCGGACAAATTCCCAAGTACGGCGTAAACGAATCGCCGCTCATAGTGGGCGAAAAGCTAATACTTACGCCGGGCGGAGCGGAGCACAACATTATTGCGGTAAACAAAAACGACGGCAAGCTAATTTGGTCTTCGGCAGCCAAGGGCGATATATCGAGCTACTGTAGCCCCATTTTTTTGGCTGACCAGCAGGTGCCGCAGGTGGTAACCATAACGGGAAACCACGTGGTGGGCATTGATGTTGCGAACGGAAAAATGCTGTGGTCGTTCCCCTTTACCAACCGCTTTATGGAGCACCCCAACACGCCCGTGTACGGCGGCGACAACCTGCTGCTTTGCAACAGCAGCTACAAGGTGGGCTCGGTAATGCTGCGGCTAACCAACGGTGGGCGTGCTGTGGAGCAGGTGTGGACAGCCCCGCAGCTCGATGTACGCACCGGCCACATGCTCAAGCTGGGCAGCTACGCCTACGGTGCAGGCGACTACAAAAAAGGCTGGTACTGCGTGGACTGGAAAACCGGCAAGCTGCAGTACGAAGACCGCTCGCTACCCGCCGGCGCCATCATTGCTGCCGATGGCATGCTGTACTGCTACGCCGACAACGGCACGCTGGCCTTGGTGCGCGCCACACCCGAAAAGTTTGATGTGGTAAGCAAATTCTCAATAACAAAAGGAACAAATCAGCACTGGGCGCACCCTGTTATATATAAAGGAGTGCTGTACCTGCGCCACGGCAATGCGCTAATGGCGTACAAAATTAAGTAGCTTTCTACCGTCATTGCGAGGAGCGAGGCGATACAATTAAAAATTAGGAATTAAAAATTAAAAGAAAAACTCCACCGCAAGCTTTCTACCGTCATTGCGAGGAGCGAAGAATGAGCGACGTGGCAATCTCAAGACAAAGGCATGAGATTGCTTCGCTAAACCCGCTCGCTATGACGTGGGTTAACAAACAATTCAACGATTTTAAACTCTCAAACGATTTCAAACAATTAATTAAAACCATTTTCTCATGAACGAACAAAAAATTCAACAAGCCTACGAGGCTGCAAAGGAGCGCTACGCTGCGCTGGGCATTGACACAGAAAAGGCGCTTGCTGCGCTGCAAAAAGTTTCCCTATCGCTGCACTGCTGGCAGGCCGACGATGTTACGGGATTTGAAAACCCCGACGGACAGCTCAGCGGCGGCATTCAGGCCACGGGCAACTACCCGGGCAAGGCGCGCAACATGCAGGAGCTGCGCAAAGATGTGGAAAAAGCTGTGTCGCTTATTCCGGGCAGCCACCGCTTGAACATTCACGCCATTTACGGCGACTTTGGCGGACAAAAGGTGGACCGCGACCAAATTGAACCCAAGCATTTTCAATCGTGGATTGACTGGGCAAAGGATAACAACATGAAGCTGGACTTCAACAGCACCAGCTTTTCGCACCCCAAAAGCGGCGACCAATCGCTGTCGCACCGCGATAAGGGCATTCGCGATTTTTGGGTAGAGCACACCATTCGCAGCCGCCGCATTGCCGACGAAATGGGCAAGCAGCTGGGCTCAAAAGCCTGCCACAACCTGTGGGTGCACGATGGCTCAAAGGACTTGACGGTTGATAGATTATTGTACCGCCAAAACCTAAAGGATTCGCTCGACAGAATTTTTGCTAACAAATTTTCTAACGTAAAAGACGCGGTGGAAAGCAAGGTGTTTGGTGTAGGTTTGGAAAGCTTTACCGTAGGTTCGCATGAATTTTACATGGGCTACGCGGTGAAAAACGGCATTATGGCTACGCTCGACATGGGGCACTTCCACCCTACCGAAGAAATTTACGACAAAATTTCGTCGCTGCTGCTTTACACGCCCGAAATTATGCTGCACGTAAGCCGCCCCGTGCGTTGGGACAGCGACCACGTGGTGATTTTGAACGATAGCGTGCAAATGCTGGCGCAGGAAATTGTGCGCGCCGAGGCTTTGCCCCGCGTAAACATTGGCCTAGACTACTTCGATGCTTCCATCAACCGCATTGGCGCCTACGTGGTGGGCAGCCGCGCTACGCAAAAGGCGTTTTTGCAGGCGCTGCTCGAACCCATTGCCACGCTGCGCAAGTACGAGGCCGAAGGCAAATTCTTTGAGCGCCTTGCGCTGCTGGAAGAAGCAAAAGCCCTGCCGTGGAATGCCGTGTACGACTACTTCTGCCTAAAGAACGGCGTGGCTCCTGCCGAGGAGTACATTGCCGAAATCGGACGGTACGAAAAGGAAGTGCTGAGCAAGAGGTAAACTCAAGTTCGTAAAGTTTGTAAAGTTCATAAAGTTGAAAGTAGCTCAACGAACTTTACAAACTTTTAAGCTTTAAGAACATTATAAACTTTACAAACTTTCAACTCATGAACATCTTTCTTGGTCTTATCATCATTGCTGTAGGTTGCTTTGCCACCTCCAGCTTTTACGTGCCTATCAACAAGGTAAAATCGTGGTCGTGGGAGTCGTTTTGGATAGTGCAGGGCGTGTTTGCGTGGTTGGTTGTTCCCTTTTTGGGGGCGTACCTGTTTCTTCCGTCCGAAACTTTTCTCAACATCATTTCGAGCGATGGCGCTGCTGCCGGCAAGGCCATGTTTTACGGCGCGCTGTGGGGCATCGGCGGCTTGACCTTTGGCTTGGGCATGCGCTACCTGGGCGTGGCGCTTGGGCAGTCGCTGGGCTACGGCACCTGCGCCGCCTTTGGTACGCTGCTGCCACCCATTCTCAAGGGCGAAAATCTGTTGGACTCGCCCGAAGGTTGGATTCTGATTGCAGGTGTGGCCGTGGCCATTGCTGCCATTGCCATTATTGGCTACGCCGGAAGCCTCAAGTCGCAAAGCATGACGGAGGAGCAAAAGCGTGAGGCGGTAAAGGAGTTTGCGCTGAAAAAAGGCTTGATTATTGCGCTCGTTGCAGGCTTTATGAGCGCGTGCTTCAGCCTTGGCTTGGAGGCCGGCGAGCCCATTAAGCAGGCAGCGTTGGCAAATGGTTGCCATGGCTTGTTTGCACAAAATCCCGTTACCTTTTTGGTTACGCTCGGCGGATTTTTTACCAACTTGGTGTATTGTCTTTTCCAAAACATCAAGAACAAAACCATAGGCGACTACGTGAATGTGCCGGGCAAAGTGCTGCTCAACAACGTGCTGTTTTGCGCCTTGGCGGGTGCGCTGTGGTACATGCAGTTTTTTGGACAGGGCATGGGCAAGCACTTTTTGGCCGAAAGCCCGGTAATGCTTGCCTTCAGCTGGAGCATCTTGATGTCGTTCAACATTCTTTGCGCCAACTTTTGGGGCATTTGGCTCAAGGAGTGGAAGGGCGTGAGCCGCAAAACCATCATTGTGCTGGTGGCGGGTTTGCTGGTGCTGGTGCTTTCGACCCTGCTGCCCGAAATTTTGAATAGGGTCATGGTGTAAGCAACTCAAGTTTTTAGGAAAAAGCGGAAATGTAAAAACATTTCCGCTTTTTTTAGCAGCTATTGCTATCTTTTTGCTTAGCGCAGCAGCTTGTGAGCCTCAAATTTCCCCCCCTTCCATTTTTCTATTTCAATAAAATTGATTACTTTCGCAGGGTTTTTCAGCAATCAACGTAGTACAACTTAACATTTCTTTTCAATGGCTGTTTTAGAAACACTTAGAAAAAAGGCAGG
>JAITVR010000232.1 GCA_031285695.1 Prevotellaceae bacterium | reverse complement strand
CTCCTTGTGCCCCCAACGCCAGTTACAGTGCCGAATGCGGAAGCCGTTGCTCTGCAAAAAATCTTGCGCTGCCGCTTCGCCCAGCGCACCAAAATCAACGCTATTCATAAGCTTATTTTCTATTTCTGAAAAATTTCCATGGCTCTTACGGGCTGTCATGCTGAACCTGTCGAGGCATCTCAAATTGTAGTAATGCGTCATTATGGTGCAAACATGAAAGCCTTCGACAAACTTAGCATGACACTAAAGGCACATAATTCTGCAATTCCTACATCATCGCCTTTACCTTTTTTACGCCTTCCACCAATTTGTCAACCTCCTCAAGTGTGTTGTAAAAGGCAAAGGAGGCGCGCACCATGCCCGTAAGCCCAAAGTGCTGCATCACCGGCTCGGCGCAAAGCGTGCCGGTGCGCACGGCAATGCCCAGCTTGTCCAAAATTTGCGCTACATCTAAGTGGTGAATTCCATCAATGGTAAAGGATATAAGGCTTGATTTTTGCGCAGCGTTGCCGTAAATTTTCAAGCCATCTATAGCTTGCAACTCCTGCGTGGCGCGCTGTAGTAAGGCGTGCTCATGCGCTTGCAGCGCAGACAAAGGACTGCAAGAACAAAGACTGTAAGACTCTTCTTCTGTCTTTTGTCCGTTATTTAAAAACTCTATTGCGCTTCCCAAGCCAATAGCGCCAATGTAGTTGGCGGTGCCGGCTTCGAACTTGTAGGGCAGGTCGGCGTAGGTGGTTTTGGCAAACGAAACGGTTTTTACCATATCGCCGCCGCCTTGGTAGGGCGGCATTTCTTCGAGAAATTTTTCCTTTGCGTAAAGCACGCCAACGCCGGTTGGTCCGTACATTTTATGTCCCGAAAAAACGTAGAAATCGCAGCCGGTTTTTTGCACATCAATGCCGCCGTGCTGCGCGCCTTGTGCGCCGTCCACCAGCACCGGAATGTTTTTTGCGTGCGCTATTTTTATAATTTTCTCAACCGGATTTACCGTTCCCAGCACGTTTGAAACCTGCGTTACGGCTACTATTTTTGTTTTCTCGTTTAATAATGATGGGAGCAAATCCATGCGCAAATTTCCTTCATTGTCAAAGGGAAGAACTTTTAATGTTGCGCCTTTCCGCTCGCATAATAATTGCCAAGGAACGATGTTGCTGTGGTGCTCCATTTCGGTTACCACAATTTCGTCGCCGGCCTTTACGTACTTTTCGCCAAAGGAAAATGCTACAAGATTTATGCCTGCCGTGGTGCCCGCCGTAAAAATTGCTTCGTGCGTTTTTTCGGCGTTGAGCAGCTTGCGCACGCTTTCGCGCGCCGCCTCGTAGCGCATGGTGCACTGCTCGGCCATGTAGTGCACGCCGCGGTGAATGTTGCCGTTGAGCGCAGCGTGCAGCTCGTTTACGGTATCAATTACCGCCTGCGGCTTTTGCGCCGTAGCGGCGTTATCCAAATACACCAGCGGCTTTCCGTTAACGGTGCGGGAAAGAAGGGGAAAAAATTGCCTATAGTTCATAAAGTTCAAAGTTTGTAAAGTTATAAAGCTGAAAGTTTGTAAAGTCTTGCTACTTTATAAACTTTACGAACTTTAAAAACTAATTACAGCACCGGCCTGTCCAACTTTTTTGCCACCTCGGTGCGAATGTTGTTGAGCTCGCGCAGGTGCAGCATTAGCTTGTCTAAGTCGTCGCCGTTTTTGCTTGCCATGTCGGCGTGAATGCGTGCAATGGCCTGCGTTAGCACCTTGGCCTTGTACACGGTAATTATTTTCGGAACATCGTTTTGCAGGCGCTCCTCATCGCTCATTATTGAGCCATGGTGCTGCCAAATTTTGCTCGGCGTATATTTTTGCGAAAGCAAATCAATGGTCAGCTCGCAAATTTTTTGGTCGGGATTGTTGATAAAGTACTTCACGTCTATTGCCTGCTGCAGCTTGCTTTGCGCAAGGTACTCCTCAAAAATTTTGCGGTACTCTAAGTTCTGAAAATTCAAATCGTCGCTCACTAGCTCCTGAATAATGTAGGTGGCCACGGTGGTGTCAAATATTTTTTCGTTGCCGTACTTGAGCAGCGAATAAACGATTTCTTTTTCTTCCTCTTTGCAAAAAATATTTTCGACAAACGAGGGCAGCGTTGGCGTGTGCGGAGCCTCTACCGTTGACTCTTCGGCAGCTTCCTCCTTTGGTTTTTCCGCGCTGCGCGCGTCGTAAATATTTTTTTTGCGCAGCTTGGTAACCTCACTTGTCAGCACCTCTTCGCCAATATCCATCAGCTTGCTGCACTCTTTGATATAGACGGAGCGCGGAATGGCATCGGGGATAACCGAAATGCTGCGCACGATGTCGCCAATCAGCGCGGCTTTTTTTATCGGGTCGTTTTTGGTGTCATTGAGCAGAATTTTTGTTTTGAACGAAATAAAATCCTGCTCATTTTTATCAATAAATTCGTTGAACTCCGAGGCGCTGCGCGAGCGTGCAAACGAGTCGGGGTCTTCGCCGTCGGGCAGCAGCAGCGTTTTTACGTTGAGGCCTTCTTCGAGCAGCATATCAATGCCGCGCAGCGAGGCTTTGATGCCGGCCGCATCGCCATCGTACAGCACGGTAATGTTGGGCGTAAAGCGCTTGATGAGCCGAATTTGCTCGGTGGTGAGCGAGGTGCCGCTGCTGGCCACCACGTTTTCAATTCCCGCCTGGTGCATCGAAATCACGTCGGTGTAGCCTTCTACAAGGAAGCACTTATCGTGCTGCACCATGCTTTTTTTGGCAAAAAATACGCCGTACAGCGTGTTGCTCTTGTGGTAAATTTCGCTTTCGGGCGAGTTGACGTACTTCGCAACGGTTTTATCGGTTTTGAGCGTGCGCCCGCCAAAGCCAATCACGCGGCCGCTTAGCGAGTGTATGGGAAACATTACGCGGCCGTAAAACCTGTCCATCAGTTCGCCGTTATCGCGCTTAATGGAGAGTCCGGTTTTTACCAAAAAATCCTCCTTGTAGCCATCGCGTAGCGCGGTGTTGCTAAACGCTCCGCGGCTATCCAAGCAGTAGCCCAGCTGAAATTTTTCGATGGTTTTTTGCGTAAAGCCGCGCTCCACAAAGTACGGCAGCCCTATGTTTTTTCCGTCAATGTGCGTGTGCAGCGTTTTGCTAAAGTAGTCCTGCGCGTAGGCGGCGGCAGCCATCATGCTTTCGCGGTCGTTGTTGTGCTGCTGCTCCTCGGGCGTAAGCTCCTTTTCCTTTACCTCAATGTTGTACTTTTTGGCGAGTAATTTCAGCGCCTCCACGTAGCTTAAGCTTTCCTGCTCCATTACAAAGCCCACGGGGTTGCCGGCCTTGCCGCAGCCAAAGCATTTAAAAATATTTTTGGCGGGCGATACCACAAACGAGGGCGTTTTTTCGCTATGAAAAGGGCAGCATGCCATGTAGTTTGCGCCGCGCTTTTTGAGCGTAACGTAGTCGCCCACCACCTCCTCGATGTGCGCCGCGTCAAAAATTTTGTCTATGGTAGCCTGGTCAATCATGCTTAGTAAAACGGAGCGTAAAGGTACAAAAATTTACCATTTCAATTGAAAATTGTAAATTTGTAGCACAAACTACTGTTATGAACATTGCTGAACAAAAAACCGCCCTGCGGCAGCAGGTAAAGCTGCGGCTAAAGCAAATGACAGCCCAAGAAATTGCGGAGCAATCGGCCGCGGTGATGGCGCAGGTGGAGGCGATGGAGCGGTGCTAAGAACATCTTCCGGCCCGTGGTGTGCGGTGAGGTAATGAGGGTAGTGTGCGTTGGGCTGTTCGCTCATTCTCCATTCTCAATTCTCCACTTCGTAAAGCAGGGCTATGGGTTGGCGGGCTATGAAGTCGTAGAGGGTGAGGGCGCGGAGCTGGTAGTAGTACTGCCACAGCAGCAGCACCTCGTTGATGTAGCTGCGGCGGGCTTGGTCTTTGGCCTTTTCGGAGTCGGTAAGGTTGAGCACGTCTATTTTTTCTAAAACATATAACTCTACCGAGGACTTGTAGCGCTGCTGCGCCATTTCGTCCATGTACTTGGCCAGCTCCAGTTGCCGCGGCTGGCTGTTGAAGTTTTGCACCATGAGGTAGATGTTTTGCGTAAAGTCCAAGTTTTGCTTTTCTACCTGCGCGTGGGTTATTTCGCGGTTGGCCTCGGCCATTTTTACCTGCCCCTTGCCCTTGCCCCAGTCGAGTATGGGTACGCGAATGCCTATGCTGGCGCTTTGGTCGTTTTCCCAGCGGTTGGCGTTGTAGGCGCTGCGCAGGTTGGCGTCCTGCCCGCTCATGCCAAAGTTGGCGTACAGGCTCATGCTCCAGCGGTTGGCGCGGGCTTGGCTCACATCGCGGTCGGCCTCGATGAGGCTGCGCCGAAGGTTTTCGGTAAAGGGGTTGTTCTTTTGCGCCTGCTCAAGCACCTCGCCAAAGCTGAACTGCGGAACGCTGTCGGCCACAAACTCGGGCATGAAGGGAATGATGACGGTACCGTCTTTCAGCCCTAAAAACGAGCGGAGGTTGAACATGCGGTTGTCTAACGAAAACTGCCCGTCGGTAAGGGCAATTTCGGCGCTGAGCAGCGCGCTGCGCATTTGCATCAGCTCCACGTTGGGCACCAATCCCATGCGGTGGCGCGCCTCGGCAATGGTGTATAGGCGCTGGGCGTTGCTCATGTTTTGCCGCGTAATTTCAAGGTTGATTTCTTCGGAAAGTAATCCGAAGTAGTGCCCAATGACGGTGAGCGCCACTTCTTCTTGGTCCACCACCGCTTGCTTTTGGGCGGCGGAGTAGCGCAGGGGCTCGGTTTTGAGCAGCCACTTAAAGTTGTTAAAACCCAGTATGGGCTGCTCAAGGCTGATGGCCACGGGCGTGGTTTTGTGCTGTAGGGGTGCGCTATTGTTGTACTGCTGTAGCCGCTCGTAGCTGGTGCTTGCGCTGAGGGTGGCGCCCGTCCACGGAATGTTTTGCGTGAGCGATAGCCCGCCGTTGAAGCGGTTGTAGTCCGAGTTGATGTACTTGTAGCTGCCGTCCTCGTTTTGGTACATGTTGAGCGAGCGCGAGTACTCGGGCAGCGTGCCGCTAAAGGTAAGCTGTGGCAGCAGCTCGCGCCGGTAGCTGCGGTACTGCCAGTAGGCGGCCAGCAGCTGGTTTTTGGCTATTTTGGCATCAATGGATTTTTCTACCGCCAGGTGAATGGCGTCTTGCAGGGTAAGGCGAATAGTGTCCTGCGCAAAGCTGTTGCCCGCGCAAAGGAGAAGTATAAAAATGAGTTTTTTCATACGATTGAAATAAATGGACAATGGATAATGGACAACGGACAATTGCCACGTGCGTTGGCTTGCGCGTTCATTGTCCATTATCCATTGTTCGTTGTTCATTACTCTTCGTGCAGCGTTTCGGCCGGCTGCGTATCGGCCGCTTGCTTGGCGGGGTACCACACGGCTACGAAGGTAATGAGCGCCAGCAGCCCAAAGGCAAGGCCAAAGTTGATGAAATCCTGCGCTA
>JAITVR010000145.1 GCA_031285695.1 Prevotellaceae bacterium | reverse complement strand
TCGCCGGCAATAACGTTGGCCTTGCGAATGCTGTCGAGCAGCGAAGTTTTACCGTGGTCAACGTGCCCCATGACGGTAACAATGGGCGGGCGCGAAACCAAGTCTTCGGGCTTGTCTTCCTGCTGCTCAATGGCGCCTTCGGTGTCGGCGGTTACAAATTCTACCTGACGACCAAAACTTTCGGCAATCAGCGCAATAGCTTCTGCATCAAGGCGTTGATTAATGGAAACCATTAAGCCCAAGTCCATGCAGGCAGCTATGACTTCGTTGACCGAAACGTCCATCATTTTGGCCAAATCGTTGGCGGTAACAAACTCGGTAAGCTTGAGGATTTGGCTCTGCATTTCCTTGTTTTCCATTTCCTCCTGCATGCGCTGGCTGATGGCCTCGCGCTTGTCGCGGCGGTGCTTAGCGCCGTCCTTGTGCCGCTGCCCTTTTTCCATCATTTTGGCCAGCGTTTCCTTCATTTGCTTGTCCACCTCATCGGCGCTTACCTCTTGGTGTGCACCGCCACGCTTGCCTTTGTTGACCTTATTGCGCTCCTCTTTTTTGCGCTTTTCGTGCTCTTTGGTGGCCTCTTTTCCGGCTTTGGCCACGTTAACAGCGCCTGCTTTTATGCGCTTGCGCTTGCCGCGATGCCCATCGGCTTCGCCGGGTTTGAACTGCGTAAGGTCAATTTTTTCGCCTACAATTTTTGGTCCGGTAAGCTTTTCTACGGCTATGGAAATGGTTTCAATTTCCTTTTTGGGTGCGGGCGCCGCTTCTTCTTTTTTCGGCTTATCCTTGTCCATTACAAGCACCTGCGGTATTGGTGCGGGCTGCTTGACGGGTTTGGGCTCCTCTTTTTTCGGCGCTTCTTTTTTCTTTTTCTCGGGTTTTTCTAACGAGATTTTTCCCAGCACCTTTGGCCCCGAAAGCTCGGGCGCATCAACGGCAATGGTTTCTACTTCTTTTTTCGGCGCAGGTTTTTCCTCTACTTTTTCAAGCTTTTCAGCGGGTTTTTCCTCCTCTTTTTTCGCAGGTTCTTCCGCTACTTTTGGTGCTTCCACCTCTTCTTTTTTGGGCTCAACTTTGGCAGGTTTTTTTACCGCCTCAAGGTCAATTTTTGCCACCACTTTGGGCGCAGCCACCACAGTTTTTTCGGGCACAAAAACAGGCGCGTCAACGTTCTTTATTATCAACTCGGGCTCTTCCTCAAGCAGCTCTTCTTCAGCCTCTTTTGCAGGTTTTTTCTGCACCACTTTTTTGGCGGCTTCCTTGTCCTTTATGCTCTGCTCGTCGCCAAATTCTTTGGCAACCATTGCGTAGGCCTCCTCCGATATTTTGGCGTTGGGATTGGCCTCAACGTCAATCTTCTTTTTGGCCAAAAATTCCACAATGGTATTAATACCCAAGTTAAATTCTCGGGTTACCTTGTTCAACCTAATCGTATTTTCTGCTTGCGCCATAATCCCTATTATTTACCATTTTACCATTTACAATTTACCATTTATTGTTTACCATATCTTGTGCGCATTGGCTTGTGCGCAAATAGTAAATGGTAAATCGTCAAATTGTAAATTTTTTACTCCTCTTCAAATTCCGATGACAGAATTTTGAGCACCGCGTCCACGGTTTCTTCCTCCAAATCGGTGCGCTTAACCAAGTCCTCACGCGGAATGCGCAGCACGCTCTTGGCGGTGTCGCAGCCAATAGCCTTCAGCGCGTCAATAATCCAGCTGTCAATTTCGTCAGAAAACTCATCGAGATTTACGTCCTCTTCCTGCTCCACATCTTCGCGGAACACGTCAATTTCGTAGCCCACCAGCTGACTTGCGAGCTTAATGTTTAAGCCGCCTTTACCAATGGCCATCGATATTTCGTCGGGCTGCAAATATACTTCGATGCGCTTGGTTTCTTCGTTTATTTTTATGCCCGTAACCTTGGCGGGGTTGAGCGCGCGCTGCACCAGCAGCTGCGTGTTGTTGGTGTAGTTTATTACGTCAATATTTTCGTTCTTCAGCTCGCGCACAATGCCGTGAATGCGCGCGCCCTTCATGCCCACGCAGGCGCCCACCGGGTCAATGCGCTCGTCGTATGATTCAACGGCAACCTTGGCGCGCTCGCCGGGTATGCGCACAATTTTTTTGATGGTAATAATGCCGTCAAAAATTTCGGGAACTTCGAGCTCAAACAGCCTTTCCAAAAACTCGGGCGCACAGCGCGAAAGCGTGATTACGGGTGTATTGTTTCGCATTTCAACGTTGTGCACAATGGCGCGCACGGTGTCGCCTTTGCGCAAAAAGTCGGTGGGAATTTGCTCGGTTTTGGGCAGCACCAGCTCGTTGCCATCGTCGTCCAAAATGAGCGCTTCTTTTTTCCAAGTTTGGTAAACTTCGCCCACCACCAGCTCGCCCTTGCGCTCGTTGTACTTGTTAAATAGCTGCTGTTTTTCCATGTCCGAAATGCGGCCGGCCAAGTTTTGGCGCAGCGCCAGCACAGCACGGCGACCAAATTTTTGCAGCTTCACCTCGTCCGTTACCTCGTCGCCCACCTCGTAGGTGTCGTCAATTTTTTGCGCTTCGGTAAGCGTAATTTCGCGAATGGGGTCTTGCAATTCGTCGTCGGCCACAATGGTGCGGTTGCGCCAAATTTCAAAGTCGCCCTTATCGATATTGATGATGATGTCGAAGTTGTCATCGCTGCCGTAAAGCTTTAGCAGCGTGCCGCGAAACACATCTTCCAGCACGCCCATCATGGTGGGGCGGTCGATGTTTTTCAGCTCCTTAAACTCGGTAAACGTTTCTGTCAGGTTAATGTTTTCCATTTTTTTACAATGGTTTGATGTTGTTTGAAAATTGTTTGAACGTTGTTTGATGTGCTTCGCACGTTTGAAATTGTTTAAAGTTGTTTGAATTTGTTTGATGCTTCGCGTTCGACAATTGTTGAACAAAATTAAACGCGCGAAGCGCATTAAACCATTTTAAACTTTTATAAATGCCTTTGTCCACTTCACTTCGCCGAGCTGCAGCTCCTGCGTGTGCACCACGGATTGCTTGCGTTTTTTACCCTCCACCAGCTCCATTTTGGTGTACTCCACCGTCATTTTTTCGGGCGAAGCATCAAGTAATTTTGCAACCATTTTTACGCCGCTTTTCAGCAAAATCTCCACCTCTTTTCCAAGCAACTTTTGGTACTGCGGTAAAACCTTTAACGGTTCGCTCAAGCCCGGCGAACCCACCGTGAGCTCAAAATCTTCCTTCTCTCTATCGAACGCCGCCTCAACGGCGCGGCTGATGTTCACGCACTCGTCAATGCCCAAGCCGGCGGGTTTATCCACCAGCACCTCAATTTCGTTGGTGGGCGTAACGGTAACATCGACCAAAAAAATGTCGCTGCCGGCAATGAATTGCTCTACCGCTTGTGCTATTTCCTGTGCGTTAATCATGACTTTGGTAAACGAAATGAGGGGACTTCCGTCCCCTCATTCTTCTGTTTTGCGAGTGCAAAGGTACGAATAATTCATTAACTACCAAATAATTTGGCGCAAAACTTTGCTTTTAGCTTAAATGTTTTATTTTAAAAGGTTTGTAGCAAATTTGTTACGCTTTGCACCCCGCGCCCCGCTTGGGTTTTAGCTATTTTGAGGCGTTTTTTTTCCTAAATTTGGAAATTAAGAAAAAAGATAAAAGTGCTTCGCACGATAATTCAAAATAAGTAACGGTAAACGTACTTATTCTTGCACCAAAAACTCGGCTTGTTCTTTGCCCCGCAGGGGCTATACTTGATTACCCGTAGGTGTAACCTACGGGTATAGTAGCTGCCGCTTGTTGCGCGGGGAGCACGAACTTATACTTAAGAAAACTATTGCTCCCCGCGCAATGCTGGGAGCTGGCTCGTGCCACGGGTTGCGCTTCGCTTCACCCGCGGTTAATAATGTGTAACCCCTGCGGGGTAAGAAGAGCATATGTTATGACTTTAATTTTATCAATTTATCCTTTTATCTAATTTTTTATGCTATGAAAAACTACCCAACCGAAAAAATTCGCAACGTAGTGCTGCTGGGCGCACCCGGCAGCGGAAAAACAACCCTCGCCGAAGCCATGCTTTTTGAGGGAAAAGTGATAGACCGCAGGGGAGCTGTGGAGGGAAAAAATACCGTGAGCGACAGCAGCGAAATTGAGCAAAGCATGCAGCGCTCGGTGTACAGCACGGTAATGTACACGGAGTTTATGGAGCGCAAGCTCAACTTTATCGACACGCCCGGCTCCGATGATTTTGCCGGTGGCGTTTTCTCGGCATTCAAAGTTTGCGACACGGGAGTGTTGGTGGTAAATGCGCAAAACGGCGTGGAAGTCGGCACCGAAATTTTTGCGCGCTACGCCGAGCGGCACAACAAGCCGCTGATACTCGCCGTAAACCACTTGGACAGCGACAAGGCGGACTTTGACGCCTGTATGCAGTCCATGCGCGATGCCTTTGGCAAAAAGGTGGTGCAGGTGCAGTACCCGCTCTGCACAGGCTCCAACTTCGATGGATTTATTGATGTGCTGAAAATGAAAATGTACAAGTTTAAGGGCGACACGGGCGAGCGCACCGAACTCGAAATTCCGGGCGGCGAGGAGATGGAGCGCGCCGTGGAGCTCAACAAAATACTGGTGGAAGCCGCCGCTGAATACGACGAGGAGCTGATGGAAATGTTTTTTGAAAAGGGAACTTTAGAGGAGGAAGAAATTCGCCGCGGACTGCGCGCTGGCATGAAAAACCGCGAGGTAATGCCCGTGTTCTGCCTTTCGGCAAAAAAAGATATTGGCGTAAAACGCTTGATGGAATTCATCATCAACGTAGCGCCATCGCCCGAAAAAGCGCGCGAGTACAAAACCGTGAACGAGGAAGTGGTGCCCTGCAATGCTGGCGGCGCGCCATCGCTGTTTATTTTCAAAACCGCCATTGAGCAGCACATGGGCGAGGTAAGCTACTTCCGCGTAATGAGCGGAAAGGTTACCGAGGGCATCGATTTGGTCAACGCCAGCAACAATAGCAAAGAGCGCCTGACACAAATTTTTGCGGTAGCGGGAAAAAATAAAGTAAAGGTGGCGGAGCTCGTAGCCGGCGACATTGGCTGCACCGTGAAGCTCAAAAATACGCACACCAACCAAACGCTGAACGGCGGCGGAAAAGCGTGGAAATTTTACCCCATCAACTTCCCCCACCCCAAGTTTCGCACCGCTATAAAACCAAAAAATGCAGCCGAAGAGGAGAAGCTGGGCGAGGCGCTCAACCGCATGCACATGGAAGACCCCACCATTTTGGTAGAGTACTCCAAGGAGCTGAAGCAAACCATTGTGAGCGGGCAGGGCGAGCACCACATCAACATTCTCAAACGCAACTTGAGCAGCCTTTACAAAATTGAAGTCGAGCTGCTCAACCCCAAAATTCCCTACCGCGAAACCATTACCAAGGTTGCCGCCGCCGACTACCGCCACAAGAAGCAGAGCGGCGGCGCAGGGCAGTTTGGCGAGGTGCACTTGGTGATTGAGCCGCACGTAGAGGGCGCGCCCGACCCAAAATCGTACAAGGTGGAAGGCAGAGAAATTACGCTCAACGTGCGCGGAAAAGAGGAGCACGCGCTAGATTGGGGCGGCAAGCTCGTATTCTACAACTGCATTGTGGGCGGCGCCATCGACGCGCGTTTTCTCCCCGCAATTCTTAAAGGCATTATGGAAAAAATGGAGGAGGGACCGCTCACCGGCTCGTACGCGCGCGACATTCGCGTGGCCGTGTACGATGGCAAAATGCACCCGGTGGACAGCAACGAAATTTCGTTTAAGCTCGCCGGTCGCAACGCTTTTAAAGATGCCTTTAAGCAGGCTTCGCCAAAAATCATGGAGCCCATTTACAGCGTTGAGGTGCTTGTGCCCTCCGATGCTATGGGCGACGTGATGAGCGACCTGCAAAACCGCCGCGGCATTATTGAGGGCATGAGCAGCGAAAAGAATTTTGAGGTGGTAAAGGCCCGCGTTCCCCTTGCCGAGCTCAACAAGTACAGCACCACGCTCAGCTCGCTCACCTCCGGCCGCGCCACCTACACCATGAGCCTTGCCGACTACCAGCAAGCCCCACCCGAAGTGCAGGAAAAGCTGCTTAAGGAATACGTGGAAACAGACGAGGAGTAAATTTTATTTCTCTATGTAAAACACTGAAAATAAATGTTTAAATTAGCAGCATTAATTGTGTAAAACTATAAAAAAATCCCACGGAGTACGCGGGATTTCAGGATTCACATCCTTCGGCTTATAGCCTTGTTGTGATTCGAGTTACAAAGATAAACGAAAGTATTTAGAAAAACAAAAATCAATATAAAAATGAAAAAACTTGGCATAGATGAAGGAAGTTCTTCAATTGGATGGGTTGTAACTGAAGATGGAGAAATGGTAAAAAGCGGCGTTGTAAGATTTGATACAGGCATGTCAAAAGGTCAATCTGGTGGCTATGAATCTCCAACTCGAAAGCGTAGAGAAGCACGTTCAAAAAGAAATTTGATACGAGCAAGAAAGTACAGAAAATGGGAATTGCTCAAAATTCTTATAGAGAAAAATTTTGTGCCTTTGAGTTCAGCAGAGTTAGAAATTTGGAGTAAATATCAAAAGGGAAGAATTAATAAATTTCCTGAAAACGAGGATTTTATGAAATGGCTTGCCTGTGATTTTACCTATTTAGACGGAGGGAAAAAACACAACAATCCTTATGAAATTAGAGTGAAGGCTTTAGATAACAAGTTAAGTAACCACGAATTTGGCAGGGCTCTATATCACATAGTACAACGCAGAGGTTACAAAGACATTGGCGAAACAGATAAGGAAACCGAAAAACAAATTGAACGCAGAGGCGAAAGTGGGTTTCAAAAAGCACTGAACGAAAACAGGACTGTTGCAGAAGCGTTAATGAATGAATTCTTGTCCAAAAATGAGAGAACTAGAAATCAATACCCATATAGGGACGAATATAAAAACGAGCTAGAACTTATTTGTCAAGGACAAGGTTATGACACCTCCAAAAATCAGAAGGGAAGTTATAATGATAATTTTGTTGGGAGGCTTTGGAAAGCCATTATTTGGCAACGTCCTTTAAAAAGTCAAAAAGGGAATATTGGTAAATGTACGTTAGAACCGAAAAAGTTAAGGTGCCCTATTTCGCATCCTGTATTTGAAATTTTTAGAGCGTGGAGTTTTATTAATACGATTAAATATTATGATGAAAATAACGAAAAACAATCATTAATTCCTGATTTAAAAATACAACTATATAACGAATTATTCTTAAAAAAAGACTCCAACTTTAAATTTGAAGAAATCCGCAAGTTTTTAGACAAAAAGTTTGGGAAGCCCCAAAAATATAATTACCCGATTAACAAAAAAACAAACACATATGACACCTCCGTTGCTGGCATGCCTGTTTGTAAAGGTTTGATAAATATTTTTGGAGAAAAGGCTATACAAGCACTTGAAACAATTGAACAATTCAATTTTGAAAACAAAGATAAAAATGGCGGTTTTGGTAATGCTCCCAAAATTGTAGAGCAATACTCAATCTACGATTTGTGGCATATTCTTTTTGCATTTGACAAGAAAAGCGCGAAAAATCCGCGCTTTTTAGCAGAGTTTGCAACGCAAAAACTACACATTGATAACGTTGCGAGAAGAAGAAAAGGAGAAGAAATTTTTGTGTCTCCATTAGAAGAATTAAGAAGCAGTTTTTCACAAGGTTACTCAGACCTTAGCTTAAAGGCAATGTGTAAAATTATTCCTTTTTTGAAAAATGGATACTTATACAACGAAGCTGTTGCTTTGGCAAAGATGCCAGACTTGCTTGGAAAAGATTGGAAAGAAAAACAGGAAAAGACTCTCGCTGCTATTAAAGAAGCAAATAAACAGTACGAATGGAATAAAACCATTGTTGAAATTTCGAATAGCTTAATAGATAACTATAAAGGACTTCCCAATGATGAAAGATTTGCTTATAAAGACTTTCAATACACATTAGACAATGATGATGTTCAAGATGTAGAAAAATATTGCAAAGGTAAGTTTGGCGAAAAATCATGGGAGAAACGACAAAATAAAAGTGAAATAGCTAATGCTGTAAAAGTACAATACCAAGAATTTTTTAAGGATGAAAAACGTGCATACCGTACACTACAACCCTTAGTAGAAATCTTTGATGAAAAACTAAAGGAACAGCAAATCAATATTGACACTAAAAAACTTTACCATCATTCAAATCTCGAAAATAAGTATTTACAAAAATGTAAAGTTGAGAACGAAAAACCTCAACTGCCAACGGCACAAAATAAAGACGGTATTAAGGTTGAGGTTCTGCCGGTTGCCATAATCGACAGCATAAAAAATCCAATGTTCAACAAATCAATGAGCATTTTAAGAACATTGATTAATGAGTTGATAAAAGATGGTGTAATAGATAGGGAAACTGAAGTAACCATAGAGTTGGCGCGAGAGTTAAACGACAATAATAGGCGCATGGCAATAGAGCGCTATCAGAATGAACGAAAAAATAATCGCGAAAAATATCGTGAATTTTTGAAAGAATTTAGTGCGAGAGAAAATAAGAATTTGAACATTGAGGAAAGTA
>JAITVR010000126.1 GCA_031285695.1 Prevotellaceae bacterium | reverse complement strand
GCGGCGGCAAGGGAATTATTGCCACCGGCAGCACCGAAATCAAGCCGCACGACCACGTAATTGTACTCGCCATTGGCGTAGAAGCGGTAGAAATAGCAAAGTACTTTAGGGAGTAAAGAAGGGCGGATAGCCGCACACCCACCGTCATTGCGAGGACTAAGCAATCTCAAGCCATGAGATTGCTTCGCTAAACCCGCCCGCAATGACGTGGTAGGGGGGTGGCTTGCGCGTAGCCGAAAACGATAGCACAAAAATATATTTAAGCCCTACGCACTAAAATTGCGTGGCGAGTGCTACCTTTGCAGTCCTTAATTAATCGTAATACATACTTCAGCCTCTAACTATATGAACAAATCTTTTTACTACAGCCTGCTGGTGGCTGTTGCGCTGCTTTGTCAGCCCGTAAAGCTCAGCGCGCAAATCAGCGAGGGGGGTACACCGCCCAGCTTTCAGTATCAAACAAGGTTGAGGAGCGGCTTGGCGGTAACCGAGCTGCCCGTTACCTTTAGCGTGGACAGCTTGATACGCGAGGACGAGCGGCGGCTGGCCGAGGGCGTGGCACCCCCCACGGTGGCCACCTCCATTAAGGTGGGGCTGAGCGCACAGAATGCCGGACAGTGGAGCCGGCTGCCCGGCGGCGAAACCATTTGGCAGCTGCACCTGCATGCGCATGGTGCCAAGGCGCTGATGGTGTACTACGCCGACTTCTACCTTCCAAAGGGGGGGCGGCTGTACCTATACAATAGCGAAAAAACGCAGCTGCTTGGCGCCTACACGCAGGCAACGCACCCGCAGGGCGGCGTTTTTGCCACCGAAATGGTAGCCGGCGATGAGCTCGTGTTTGAGTACGTGGCGGCTCCCGACGGCGAAATGCCCCGTATTGAAATAGCCTCGGTAGGGTATGTGTATAACAACGTTTACACCCAAAACGGGGAGGTATCGCTGCGCGCTGCGCTATCCGAGCCCTGCAACGTAAACGTAAACTGCCAAGAGGGTGCTGCCTGGCAGGACCAAAAAAGGGGCGTGTGCTACATGACGCAAAAGATTGGAGATGACACCTACATCTGCACCGGCTCGCTGGTAAACAATACCGCAGGCGACCTCAAGCCCTACATTATTTCGGCTGCGCACTGCTCCGAAAGCAGCGAACAGGAGGCCTCTGCCAAGGATATGCAGCAGTGGCTGTTCTACTTTCACATGGAGTACGAGGCATGCAGCAACGCCTCGGGCATTGTGCCGGCCAAAACCATGGTGGGCTGCGAGAAAATAGTGAAAACCTCCATAAACGGACAGTCTGACGGCCTGCTGCTGCTGCTGAATGATTCCGTTCCCGAAAGCTACGATGTGTACTACAACGGCTGGGACAGAAGGGCTGCGCCCGCTCAGCAGGGCGTGAGTATTCACCACCCCAGCGGCGATATGAAGAAAATATCGACCTTTAGCGCACCGCTTACCAGCGAAACATTTAGTAACTCAAGGGTAACCGGCGAAACAGACGCCCACTGGAACGCCACCTTTGTAGCCACGGCCAACGGGCATGGCGTTACCGAAGGCGGCTCGTCCGGCTCGCCCTTGTTCAACGAGCACAAGCTCATTGTGGGTACGCTTACCGGCGGAAACTCCTCCTGCGACTACTTAGATGGCATGAACCTGTACGGAAAGCTGAGCAGCCACTGGAACAGGTACACCAACACCAGCGCTACGCGCATGGATATGTGGCTTGACCCGCTGAGCACGGGCGCCGAAGCGTTAGAGGGGCGCTACCACAGCGCGGAGCGGGTAGCGTTTGCGGTAAGCTTGGAGGCGGAGCTGCAACCCAACCAAGCCGTGCTGCTCAGCTGGGCGGAACCCGAGGAGGGCAATCCGGTAAAGTACAACGTATATCGTAATGATGAGAAAATAGCGGAAACCGAGGAGCTGTTTTACCTTGACAAAACTCCGCTACCCGGAACGCAGCGCTACGACCTGTCGTGCACGTACGCCAATGGCAGTGAGTCGAACAGGATTACTGCCGTTATTTTGGTGCACGACCTTAGGTCGCCCCTAAACGTGGCGGCGGCCTACACCGCACCGCAGCAGGCCACCCTAAGCTGGGGCGCGCCGCTGTACGAGCAAACTATTTACTGGGGAGAGAGTGAGGCTGCCTATCAAACAATGCTGGGCGAAGCCGTGCCCTGCTACTTTGGGCAGCAGTGGGGCGCGGAAGAGCTGCGCGAGCTGCATAAAAAGACCATCACCGCCGTCAACTTTATGCCTATAGAGGGTAACAAGTACGAAATATATATTGCGCAAGGCGCAGACCGTGTATATACGCAAGAGGTAGCCAACCCTGCGTATAGTGATGTAAATAAGCTTGCGCTAACAACGCCCTTTGCCATTGATGCTACAAGAGATTTGATAGTGGCAATATACATTGCGGAGCATTCGCAAAGCGACGGCTACGATGAGCTTCCTATGGTAACCGATGCCGGACCCGCCCTGCCCGGCAAAGGCAACATATACTCCTACGATGGCAACGACTGGGGTGTGCTATACCGGGGACAGGAGGGAGAGGACGAAAGCTACAACTTCAACTTTTTTGTATCCGCCACCCTTAGCTCCCAAGAGGGCAATATTCCCGCGTTGCGCCACCGTGCGCCGCGCCAAAGCACAGCGGCGCGCCTCGCTTCGCCAAAAGTTGGTGTGCTGCGGGCCAAAGCCTTGCCTTTGTCCACGCCTGCTACGCTACGCAGCGCCCGTCCGGCGGCATTTCCCAACGTAACAGGATACGTTGTTTACCGCAACGGCGCAAAGCTGGCCTCCACTCCGGCTTTGCCCCTAAGCTACACCGATAAGGCAGCCGAGGCAAGCTCCTACTATCAGGTAGCCGCCCTGTACGACCACACGCACGAAGGCAAGCTGAGCGATTCGGCATTTATCAGCCTGCTGAGCGGCGTACCGGCTAACGAAGATGAGGTGGTAATGATTTACCCCGCCATATTCTCTGCCCAAGTCAACATTCGGAGCCCCTACAGGGTAGCGCAGGTAGAGGTGTATGATACAAGGGGAAGGCTTTGCCTGCGCGTTCCTCAGCCCGAGCTTACGCTCAACACCCAGTCGCTGCCCACGGGCATGTACCTCTTCCGCCTCTCTACCGAAACCGGAAAAAGCTACGTGCTTCGAGGAGTTAAGTGGTAAAAAGGCGTTCCTCGCTCCTCGCAATGACGGTCTGTCTGCTAAAATGATAGGCGTACAGAGCAAATAGGTCAGTTTACAGAGCAAAATGCTCTGTAAACTGTGCAAAAAGGTGTGAGAACAGAGCAGAATGCTGTGTTCTCAGAGCAAAATGCTCTGTGCACCTATCAAAATGGCAGAAGAACAGAGTAAAAAGGCGTGTTCTCAGAGCAAAAAACTGTGTTCGCTGTGCAAAATGCTCTGTGCTCGGCTGAGGCAGGAGCCCCGTCATTGCGAGGAGCGAGGAACGAGCAACGCGGCAATCTTCCAATCAAGGCTTGAGATTGGCTTCGCCGAGCTCCGCTTCGCTCCGGTTGCTTCGCTAAACCCGCTCGCAATGACGATGGGGGGTGTCATTCGTTACTGATTACCGGTTACTTTGCCACGTAAACCACCTTTTTGGTTTCAAAAAATTCTTCGCTAAAAAAGTCGGAGAGGGGAGTGATAGTGAGCGGCTGCTTGATGGGCTTGAGCTCCTCGCTGAGGTCGCCGCCCTTGAGGTACAGTATGCCGTTGGGGAGCGAGCTGCTGCCGCCTCGGGCTATTTTGCTCCACACCCAGCCCATAAAGGTGGGCAGGTCGGTAACGGCGCGGCTCACCACAAAGTCAAAGTGCTGCGGCAGCGTTTCGGCGCGCGCCTGCAGGGCGGTTACGTTTTGCAGAGCTAAGGCTTTGGCCACCTCGCTCACCACCATTATTTTTTTACCAATAGAATCGACGAGCATGAACCTGCACTGCGGAAACATAATGGCCAGCGGTATGCCCGGAAAGCCGCCGCCAGTGCCCACATCGAGTATGCGTGCGCCGGGGGCAAAGGTGCAGGCCTTGGCAATGGCCAGCGAGTGCAGCACGTGCCGCTCGTACAGCAGCTCAATATCCTTGCGCGAAATGAGGTTGATGCGCTCGTTCCAGTAGCGGTACAGCTCGCCCAGCTGCGCAAATTGCTCGGCTTGTTGAGGCGTTAAGTTGGGGAAGTATTGGGTAATGCTGCGCATTTTTTAATTAAAAATTGAGAATTAAAAATTAAAAATTAAAAGTGAAGTACGATTGTTGCCTGCTGTCATTCTGAGCCTGTCGAAGCATCTCAAGTTGTGGTAATGCACCATCTCTGTGCGAACATGAGATTCTTCGACTTCGCTTCGCTCCGCTCAGAATGACAACGAGGACACTAGTTTCACTAACCACTAACCACTATTTTGGTGTTACAATCATTTTCATCAGCTGGTCTTTGGCGCGAAAGAGCGTGGTTTTTACCGTGCCAATGGGCATCTTCAGCTCCTCGGCAATTTCCTCGTAGGCGTACTCCTTTAGGTAGCGCAGCTCCACCACGCGGCGGTACTGCGGCTTCAGCTTTTCGAGCAGCAGCGCGGCGGTAACCAAATCCTGCTCGGCAATCATGTTTTCCTCGGGGTTGGGCAGCGCGTTTTGCGCGTTAAAATTTTCGTCCTCCACTAGCTTGTCAATGCTCACGGTGCTGCCCTTGGCGCGCTTGCGCACAAAGTCAATGCAGCAGTTGTTGGCAATGCTGTACACCCACGTGCTGAAGGCGTACTTGGGCGAGTAGCTGTGAATGTTTTCAAAGGCTTTGGCAAAGGCCTGCTGCGCTATGTCCTCGGCATCTTCGTCGTTGCCCAGCCGCTTTTTTAGCTGCCGCAGCACGCCCGCGTGGTGGCGCTCCATCAGCATTCGGAACGCCTGCTGGCTGCCGCGGCAAGCCTGCTCAATCCATTGCGTTTCGGCCTTTGGAGCCATTACTTTATCTTTTTTATTTTTTGAAGATTGGGCTGCGCCATAGCTACCACAAAGGCCAGCAGCGGCGAAAAGAAATCGTACACCAGCAGCCAAAAGAACAGCCCTTTTTCGCCCAGCTTCCCCAGCCATTTTTTGGCAATAATCATGCGCGTAATGAGGCGCGTAAGCAGCAGCGGCGCAGCGCCTATTAGCGGTAAAATATTTTCATCAATAGCCGATAGCGCTATGAGCGCAATGAGCGAGGCGTAGAAAATGCTGCGCGAAAACATTTCGGCACGCAGCCGCCACACGCCGCGCTGCCCCATGTTTAGCAGCGCTGCGTACAGGCACTTTTGCTTAAACCACTGCCCAAACGTTAGCCCCTGCGATGATGAAAGAATGGCGTTGGGCGCGAGCGCCACCTGCGTGTTTGCCTCGTTGCCGTTGCGGCACAGGAAAATAGTTTCCTCGCTGCCGGCGTAGGAGTTGTAGCGCGCAAAACCCTTGCTGCGGAAAAACAGCGATTGGCTCAAGCCCATATTCTTCATGCTACAGCGGTACGGCCGACCAACCATGGCGCCGCGCAGCCAAAAGAGTGCGGAAACAACGTTATCGGCGCGCATAATTTTATCGGCCAAGCCATCGCGGCGTGCGCTGCGGCAGTAGCTCAGCGCCAGCTCGCCCTTGTCACCAAAGCTCTGCTGCATGGCCTCTAGCCACTTGTTGTCGGCGGGTGCGCAGTCGGGCTCGGCAAATATAATGCTGTCGTGCCGCGCTGCCTTTATGCCAATGGTAATGGCCAACTTTTTGTCGTGAAAAAATTTACGGTCCTGCTCAATCGTTGTAACCTGCAGGTTTTTGTGCTTGCGCTTGAGCGTGTACAGCAGCGCTTCGGTTTCGTCTGTTGAGCAGTCGTTTACCACCACCACCTCAAACTCCGGATAGCTTTGCTCTAAGTATAGCGGCAGGTTTTTTTCCAAATTTTGCTGCTCATTTTTGGTGCAAATAACAATGGAAACAGGCTGCAATTTTCCGTTTCCCTTTTTTTGTTTAGCGTAAGCCACCTTGCGAAACGCGCCCCAGTAGTAGCCCAGCTGAATGAATGCGCACAGCGCAAAAACGCCGAAAATAATGTAGAGGTAAACGGGGATTTCGGCCCATTCAATGTCTTGCAAAAAATAAAAATTCACTTTTTTTAGGCGTTTTTACGGATTTACTTGTTTTTGATTTTTGTTAACTATTCTATTGTCAAATAGTTATACATATTATATATAGCTGTAAAACAATCTGCAATTTTACTAAAGATTTTTGGAAAATCCACCTATCTTTGTACGTTATTTTTATAACGTAACAAAACGGCGTTTTGGCATAGACTTTAACGGAGGAAAAAAGTGCTCGTCATTGAGAGGAGCGAGGTACGAGCGACGAAGCAACCTCATGCCTGATTGGGAGATTGCGGGTCAAGCCCGCAATGACAACGGCAATTTGAAATTTGAAATTTGAAATTTGATTTAACCCATACCGACACTGAAACCGCGGCGCGCTGCGGCTGCCTGCACACGGCGCACGGCGATATTCAAACGCCTATTTTTATGCCTGTGGGCACGGTGGCTACCGT
>JAITVR010000122.1 GCA_031285695.1 Prevotellaceae bacterium | reverse complement strand
GTCCATTGTTCACTGTTTTAATCCGGTTTTCCGTTGCGCAGCTTTATGACAAACGCATCGGGAAATTTTGTTTTTACATCGCGCAGTAATTTCATTGCCTCTCTTTCGCTGCTGCAATTTCCTGTAAAGTAGCGACATGCTGCGCCGGCGCGGTAGTACTCTACATTTTTTAAACCTTTGAATTCGGGCGAGCCATCGTTGAATACGCGCGAGGTCGAAAAAATTTGTACGTGGTACGTTGCCTTACTTTGCGGCCTTACGGGTAGCTTTGTTCCCGTTGGCGTAATGTTGTTTGTTGATGGCTTTACCACGCTGCCGCTGCTTGCAAATTCCCTTTGCTCGGGCTGCTTGGCGGGTGCTGCTGCGGCGCGGTCAATGCTGCCGTTGCGGCTTTTTTCCCAGCCCACTTTGTACTCGCCAATGGCGGCGGCAATGGCCTGCGCAATTTCGTTTTGCCCTTTTTCCGAAGCAATATATTTTTCTTCTTCGCGGTGCGAAATAAAGCCTATTTCAATCAGCGCGCGCGGCATATTGGCCCGCCACAGCACAAGAATGGGGCCCTGCCTTACGCCGCGACTTTTGCGCTTGGTGCGCGTGGTCATTTCTTTTTCCACCAGCGAGGCAAAGTGCAGGCTTTGCTCCAGGTGCGTATTTTGCAGCATCGAAAACATGATGAACGACTCGGGCGAGTTGGGGTCAAACCCCTCGTACTTAGTTTCGTAGCCCTCCTCGTACATTACCTCGGCGTTTTCGCGCATGGCCACCTCCATGTTCCGCTCCGTGTCGTCAAATCCCATTACAAAGGTTTCCGTGCCCGAGCCTTTTTTTCCCTCGTCGGCGTTGGCGTGTATGGAAACAAACAGGTCGGCGTTGAGCTTGTTGGCCAGCGCGCCGCGCGCGTCAAGGTTAATGGAGTCGTCTTTGGTGCGGGTGTACACCAGCTCAATGTCGGGGTGGCTTTTGACCAGCAACTCGCCCACTTTTTTGGAAACCTTCAGCACGATGTCTTTTTCTACCGAAAAACGCCCCAGCGCGCCCGGCTTATCGCCGCCATGCCCGGGGTCAATAACTACCACCATTTCTTTTTTGCCAAAGGTTTCGGCGTGCGCTGTTGTGCTGAAAATCAGCGCAGCTACAAGGGTACAAAAAAGTGTGCAGAAGCTTGAATTTATGAAAATGAAGGCAAACTTGCGTTGCATTTTTCGGTCGCTATCGTTTTTTTGAGTAACTTTACCGCTTATTTTCGGCTAACAAAAGTAGTAAAATAATCTTTCAGCAGCAAATAGTTGTTCTCTAACCTTTACCGATACTTGGCGCTTTTTGTTGCGCTGGTGCTTGCCTGCACGGCGGCGCGGGCGCAACCTGCCGTTGACTCTGCCGCGCTTCCTGTGCTTGATACGGTAGCCTTGCAGCTCAGCGATTCCACGGTTCTGCCGCTCAACGATTCCACAGCGCTGCTGAGCGATACGGCGGCGGTGGATACTACGCTGGCCGACGATGCCATTACCGACCCCATTTTTTCTACAGGCGAGGATTCTACGGTAAATATTTTGGAGGAAGGCAACCGCCGCGTGCTCATATACGGCAACGCAAAAGTTACCTATCAGGACATGGAAATCACGGGCGATTTCATGGATTTTGACATGGAAAATAAGATAGTTTTTGTGCGCGGTACGTACGATACAACCACGCACGAAACTAAGGGAAAACCAGTGTTTAAGCAGGGCGAGGGCAGCTACGAAATGGACTCGATGTACTTTAACTTCAACTCTAAAAAGGCGAAGATTTACACCGTCATCACGCAGCAAAGCGATGGCTACCTGCACGGCGAATCCATTAAGCGCATGCCCGATAATATTATTTACGTAAAGGACGGAAAATACACCACCTGCGATGCCGAGCACCCGCACTTTTATTTGGCGCTTACCAAGGCCAAGGTTATTCCCGATGATAAGGTGGTGGTTGGTCCCTCGTACTTTGTGCTGGAAGATGTGGTGGTGCCCTTGGGCATTCCCTTTGGGCTTTTTCCGCAAAGCTCGTCGCGGGCTTCGGGGGTAATTATTCCCTCGTATGGCGAGGAGGCGCGCCGCGGCTTCTTTTTCCGCGATGGCGGCTACTACCTTGCCCCAAGCGAATACTTTGATGTGGCGCTTACGGGCAGCATTTTTACCTTGGGCTCGTATGAGTTTGCAGCGCGCTCGAGCTACCTGTGGAAGTACCACTTTAGCGGCGGCTTTAACTTTAACTACGCCTACAACGTGGTGGGCGAAAAGGGCGATGCGGACTACAACCCCATAAAAACCTACTCCATACAGTGGACGCACACGCAGGACCCGAAAATGAGCCCCAATAAAACTTTTTCGGCCAGCGTAAACTTTTCATCTTCAAAGTATAACGACCTCAACGGGCAGTCGCTGCAGCAGGCGCTAACGAGCACCACCAGCTCGAGTATTTCGTACTCGCAGGTGTGGCCGGGCACGCCCTTTAGCTTAAGCGTAGCCGCCACGCACTCGCAAAATAATCGCGATACCACTATTACGCTTGGTTTGCCTTCGCTCAACTTCAACATGGCAGCCATTACGCCCTTCAAGCGTAAGGAAAGGGTGGGGGCTATGCGCTGGTACGAGCAGATAAGAATTCCGCTTTCGATGAGCTTGCAAAACTCCATTAGCGCAAAGGAGTACGAGTACTCCGATATGGAGTTTCTTTTCAAGCAGCGCATGCGCAACGGCATGAAGTACAACACCTCGCTTTCGCTGCCCATTCCCATTTTGGGCTTTGTAAATATTACGCCCAGTGTAAGCTACAACGGCCGTGTGTACTTTAGCCACATTGACCAGCAGTGGGTCGATACCTTGGGGGTAAAGCGCGACACCAGCTACGGACTTTCGCACGAGTTTGATTTTGCCACCTCCGTTTCGGCCTCTACGCGCCTGTACGGCATGGCGCAGTTTGGCGCCAAATCATACATTCAAGCCATTCGGCACGTGGCTTCGCCCAGCGTAAGCCTCAGCTGGCGGCCCGACTTTAGCACCAATTTTTGGGGCTACTATGACTGCGTGCAGGTGGATTCTACCGGAAAAATGGAGCGCTACTCGCGCCACGCCGGCAGCATGAACGGCACGGCCGGCGCGGGACGAAGCGCCTCCATGTCGTTCAGCTTAGGCAATACTTTGGAAATGAAGGTGCGCGATGACAACGATACCACCGGCGTTGGAAGCAAAAAAATAAAGCTGCTCGAAGGGCTTAACTTTTCTTCATCGTACAACTTTTTGGCCGATTCTATGCAGCTGGCGCCCATCAGCTTTTCGGGGCGCACCACGCTGTTTGGTACGCTGGGCATTAACTTTAGCGGAATGCTCAACCCATACGCGTACACCACCGTTACCAACGACAAGGGAACGAAAACTTACTACAACATTGCTCGCTGGAACTACAAGCAAAATGGCTCGCTGGTGCGCCTTACCAACTTCAACTTTTCGTTTGGCTACTCATTTAACCGCGACGAAAAAGTAACCAACACGCTGCCGCAGCCCATTCCGCGAGAGCTCGACCCCATGGGCATTTACGATGGTCTGCAGGTGCGCTACACGGATTTTAGCCTGCCCTGGTCGTTCAACGTTAGCTACTCGTTTGGCTACAACAAAACGTTCGATGTGCCGTCCATTATGCAAACGCTCAACTTCAACGGCAACTTTAGCCTTACGGCAAAATGGAAGTTTACCTTCAGCTCGGGCTACGATTTGGCCATGCGAAAAATTGCCCCCACCAACGTAGGCCTTACCCGCGACCTGCACTGCTGGACTATGAACTTTAGCTGGATTCCCATTGGTTCGTGGAAAAGCTGGAACTTCAGCATTGCCGTCAACTCAGCCATGCTACAGGACTTGAAGTACGACCGCCAAATCAGCCGCTTCGACCAAATGCCGATTGAATAAGTTTATAAAGTTCGTAAAGTTTTTAAAGTTGAAAGTAATAGGTAGTAAGCTATAAGTTTTAAGTAAAACTCTTGCCGTCATTGGCTTTGCCGAGCTTGCCCTTGCAGGGCTGCGGTTGCGAGCGGGTTTAGCGAAGCAATCTCAACCCTTGCTGTAACCGAGTTGTCAATGTTATAGCTCCCTTTAGGGGGTTGGGGGTAATTTGAAACATCTTTTTTATGAAAAAAATAATTCACACTGAAAAAGCGCCCGCCGCCGTAGGTCCGTACAGCCAAGCGGTAGAGGCCAACGGAACGCTCTACATTTCGGGGCAAATTCCCATCAATCCTGCCACCGGCGCGCTGGTGCAGGGCGATATTGTGGCGCAAACCGAGCAGGTTTTTGCCAACATCAAAGCCATTTTGGCCGAGGCCGGATACGCCATGAGCGATGTGGTAAAAACCACCGTGCTTATGCAAAATCTCGCCGATTTTACCGCCATGAACGAGGTGTACGCGCGCCATTTTACCGCGCAGCAGCCCGCCCGCTCTACCTTTCAGGTAGCCAAGCTGCCCAAGGAAGCGCAGATAGAAATAGAAGCAATTGCAGCGAAGTAATTTCAAATTCCAAGTTCCAAATTTGCCAAACGGTGAATTTGAAATTTGAAATTTGAAGCTTGAAATTATGATGACTTTTATTACCTTTGCCGCTGTTTTAGGCCTGTGTTTTTTGGGCTTGGGAGTAAAAATTTTCTTTTCAAAAAGCGGAAAATTTCCCGAAACCGAAATTGGGCACAACAAGGAAATGCGCAAGCGCGGCATCATGTGCACGCGGCAGGACGAAATTTTGCGGTGGAAGAAAGAACGCCGCCAAAAAGTCGAAGAACCGCTCTCGTGCGAAGGCTGCGGACTAATTGACCACTGCGACAAAAAGGGGGAGATAAAACGATAAATTTCACCCCTTTATCTTTTAAACTTGTAACTTTATAAACTTTAAAAACTTTACACTATGTACAAATCTGTTTCGGCAGCCGAAGCCGTAAAGGTGGTCAAATCCGGCGACCACATTCACCTCAGCAGCGTGGCCAGCGCGCCGCAGGTGCTTATCAAAGCGCTGTGCGCCCGTGGCGATGCCGGCGAGCTGCGCGATGTGCGCATTCACCACCTGCACACCGAAGGTCCCGCGCCCTACACCGAGGCACGGTACGAGGGCATTTTTCAGCACGATGCATTTTTCGTTGGCGGCAACGTGCGCAAAAACGTGCAGGCAGGCTACGCCGATTACATACCCATTTTTTTGGGTGAAACCCAAAAGCTTTACCGCAGCGGCGTGCTGCCCTGCAATGTAGCTATGGTGCAGGTTTCCACGCCCGATAAGCACGGCTTTGTCTCACTCGGCACCTCGGTTGATGCAACTTTGGCCGCTATTGAAACCGCCCAAACGGTAATTGCGGTGGTAAATCCCCGCGTGCCGCGCGCCTTTGGCGATGCCATGATTCCTATGAGCATGATTGACATTTTTGTGGACGACAACACGCCGCTGGAGCCCGCGCACTTTACCGAGCCCACCGAAATTGAAAAGAAAATCGGGCTCAACTGCGCCGCGCTGATTGAAGATGGAGCAACGCTGCAAATGGGCATTGGCGCCATTCCCAACGCCGTTTTAGCGCAGCTCGGAAATCACAAAAATCTCGGCATTCACACCGAAATGTTTGCCGACGGCGTTTTACCCTTGGTAGAAAAAGGCGTAATTAATGGCGCTGCCAAAGGTATTGATAAGGGAAAAATGGTTTCGACCTTCCTCATGGGCTCGCAAACCTGCTACGACTTTATTGACGATAACCCCATGGTGCTTATGAAGGACGTGGGCTACACCAACGACCCCTTTATTATTGCCAAAAATCCCAAGGTTACCGCCATCAACTCCGCGCTGCAAATTGACCTTACCGGTCAGGTGTGCGCCGACTCGCTGGGCACAAAATTCTACTCCGGCATTGGTGGGCAGGTGGACTTTATTTACGGTGCATCGCTCTCGCAGGGCGGCAAGGCAATTATTGCCATGCCCTCAGCTACCAACAAAGGAATCAGCAAAATTGCGCCCACGCTCGACCTTGGCGCAGGTGTGGTAACCTCGCGCTACCACGTGCACTACATCGTAACCGAGTACGGTGCGGTGGACTTGTACGGAAAAACAATGCAGGAGCGCGCCCGTCAGCTCATCGGCATTGCCCACCCCGACCACCGCGAGGCGCTGGACAAAGCCGCCTTTGAGCGCTTCGGTCCGCACTTTCACTTTGTGCAAAAGTAGCCTCGCACATCGTCATTGTGAGCGGAGTTCGGCGTAGCCAATCTCAAGCCTGTTGTCATTCTGAGCGAAGCGAAGAATCTCTTGATGGCTGCAATGTTAACATGAGATGCTTCGACAAGCTCAGCATGACAACTTGCGAGCCCAATCGTTGAGTTTTGATTTTTTTGAAACTTGAAATTTGATTTAACCCATACCGACACTGAAACCGCGGCGCGCTGCGGCTGCCTGCACACGGCGCACGGCGATATTCAAACGCCTATTTTTATGCCTGTGGGCACGGTGGCTACCGT
>JAITVR010000118.1 GCA_031285695.1 Prevotellaceae bacterium | reverse complement strand
GTAGAAAAAGGCAGGCTGCAATTTACCACTTCTTTAGCCGAAAGTTTACAGGGCGCCGATGTGGTGTTTATTGCCGTGGGCACGCCCTCGGACGAGGACGGCAGCGCCGACCTAAAGTACGTGCTGCAGGTGGCCTCCGAAGTTGGAAAAAATATTGACCACTACATGGTGGTGGTTACCAAAAGTACCGTTCCCGTTGGCACCTCGCAAAAGGTAAAGGCTGCCGTGCAGGCCGAGTTGGACAAGCGCGGCGCAAAAGTTACGTTTGATGTTGCCTCTAACCCCGAGTTTTTGAAAGAAGGCAACGCCATTGAAGATTTTTTGAAGCCCGATAGAATTGTAGTTGGCACCGAAAGCGAGCAGGCAAGGCAAACCATGGAGCGGCTGTACAAGCCGTTTTTACTCAACGGACACCCCATTATTTTTATGGATATAGCCTCTTCGGAGTTGACAAAGTATGCAGCAAATGCAATGCTGGCCACCAAAATCAGCTTTATGAACGATGTGGCTAACCTGTGCGAACTTGTGGGCGCCGATGCTACGCTGGTGCGCAAGGGCATTGGCAGCGACCCGCGCATTGGCAGCAAGTTCATTTACCCGGGCGCGGGCTACGGTGGCAGCTGCTTCCCAAAAGACGTGAAGGCAATCATTAAAACCGCCACCGAGTACGGGCATTCGCTCGAAATTTTGAAGTCGGTAGAGTTGGTTAACGAGCGGCAAAAGGATTTGATTTTCAACAAAATTCGCGCCTACTTCAAGGGCGATGTAACGGGCAAGCGCATTGCCGTGTGGGGGCTTTCGTTCAAGCCCAATACCGACGATATGCGCGAAGCTCCTGCGCTTACCGTTGTTCGCCGTTTGGTCGAAAACGGCGCAACCGTAGTAGCCTACGACCCGGTGGCCATGCCCGAATCGCAAAAGTACGTGGGCAGCACCATTGAGTACGCCAAATCGGCCTACGAAGCCTTGCAGGGCGCCGATGCGCTGGCGCTCATGACTGAGTGGTCGGAGTTTCGCGTGTTTGACTACGCCAAGGCAAAGCAGCTGATGAAGCAGCCCGCTGTGTTCGACGGCCGCAACATTTACGAGCCGCAGGAAATGAACGAAAACGGCTTTGCGTACTATGGAATAGGAAGGAAGCAGTTACAGTAATTGATAAAAGTTTACACGTTTACAGCTAACAAGTTTACGAAATTTTGGTTAGCTGTAAACTTGTAAACTCGTAAACTTTTTTTTATGAAAAGAATATTGGTTACCGGCGGTGCCGGATTTATAGGCTCACACCTGTGCGAGCGCTTGCTAAAAGAGGGCAACGATGTTATTTGCATGGACAACTACTTTACGGGCAGCAAGGAAAATATTGCCCACCTGTTGACGAATCCCTACTTTGAGCTGGTGCGCCACGATGTTACCTCGCCGTACTACGCCGAGGTGGACGAAATTTATAACTTGGCGTGCCCCGCCTCGCCCGTGCACTACCAGTATAATCCCATTAAAACCGTGAAAACATCGGTGATGGGCGCCATAAATATGCTGGGCTTGGCAAAGCGCGTGAAGGCAAAAATTTTGCAGGCTTCAACAAGTGAAGTGTATGGCGACCCGAATATTCACCCGCAGCCCGAGGAGTATTGGGGCAACGTAAATCCCATCGGCATTCGCTCCTGTTACGATGAGGGCAAGCGCTGCGCCGAAACGCTCTTTATGGACTACCACCGGCAAAACGCTGTGCGCATAAAGATAGTACGTATTTTCAACACCTATGGTCCGCGCATGAACCCTGATGATGGTCGTGTGGTTTCTAACTTCATAGTACAAGCCTTGCGCGGCGAGGATATTACCATTTATGGAGATGGAAAACAAACGCGAAGCTTCCAGTACGTGGACGATTTGGTCGAAGGTTTTATCCGCATGATGAGCACCGGCGATGAGGTTACAGGTCCCGTAAACATTGGCAACCCCAACGAATTTACCATGCTTGAATTGGCGGAAAAGGTGATTGAGCAAACCGGTGCAAAATCAAAAATTGTTTTTCGCCCCCTGCCCTCCGACGACCCCAAGCAGCGGCAGCCGAAAATTGAGAAGGCGTTTAACTTGCTCAATGGTTGGCAACCCACGGTGCAGCTCAATGAGGGCTTGGTAAAAACGGTGGAATATTTTAGGAAGAAAGTGTAAAAAGGCAGTAAAAATGAAAAAAGCATTGGTAGTAATTGATATTCAAAATGATATAACAAAAAACTACAAGGAAATAGTTGACAATATAAATAAAGCCACAGCTTGGGCAGCAAGTAATGGCATTCACGTTGTTTACATAAGGCACGAAAATTTATCGGACGGCACGCGGACTTTTAAGCCCAATACGCGCGGGGCAGAGTTGGCGCCGGACTTGAAAATAGTATCGCAAAATATTTTTACAAAAAGTAAAGGAAACGCACTAACCAGCGAAGAATTTGCCAACTTTATAGGTAAAAATGAAATTTGCGAATTTTACATAGCCGGAGCAGATGCCGTTGCCTGCGTTAAATCAACCTGCTTCAACTTACGCAAGGCTGATTATGGCGTTAACGTTCTTTCGGATTGCATTACAAGCTACGATAAAAGGAAAATTGATGAAATGCTGCGATACTACGAAAGTAAAGGCTGTAAAATACTTGGCTTGAACGACTTGCTGTAGTCAGAAACTGAACTAAACCACTCTGGACTCAAAGTCCATAGGTTTTAAAGAGGAAAATAAATTTTCCTGGCGCTAAGGCTCAAGAATCCACTGTTGGGTTGGACTGTTGGGGGTATCTTGGTGATGGTCGAGGTAATCTTGA
>JAITVR010000102.1 GCA_031285695.1 Prevotellaceae bacterium | reverse complement strand
ATTTTGGTATGGCAATGGATAGCGAAGTGTGCATTAAAAGAGGGCGCAACATGTTTCGCCTTATGCGCCAGCCTGCGGAGGACGAGCAGCCGCTTTTGGAGCCCGACGAGGATTTGCGCAACGCGATTACGGCGGAAGAGTTAAAGGAAGTAGTGCTTGAGGACATACATAAATTTTACGCAAGCAAATGAGCGTTGTTATAATGCCGGAGGTGCATGCCTACTTGAAAGACTTGCCACACAGATTCTCTACGAAAAGGAGTACTTTGGCTTTGAGGAGCAGGCTTTAGAGTACGTTGACGACTTGCTTGAAAAAAAGAGGTTGCCCGAAAGAGCAGCCTCTTTTTTTGTTCGCAAAACAAGCGTGTAGGTAGAAAACATTAGCGCATTCGTGGCATATTCCGTTTTTTTCTTAACTTTGTAAGTTAAACATAATTTGTTTTTAAACTTAATGGCAAAAAAGAAGCAAACGCTGGCCGAAGAAGCGGCAAAAGAATTGTGCAACGAGGTGGCAAAGGCCATGCTCGACAAAAAAGCGCAGAATGTAGTAAGCCTTGACTTGAGCGCAATTGACGGCGCAATTTGCAGCCACTTTGTGGTGTGCAACGCCGAATCTACCACGCAGGTGGACGCCATAGCCCGCAACATCGAAGACCACGTGCGCAAAACCCTGGGGCAAAAGCCGCGCCGCGTAGAGGGCGCCGACAACTCACTGTGGATACTCCTTGATTACGTGGACGTAATGGCGCACGTTTTTCAAACCGAAACGCGCGATTTTTACCGCATTGAGCAGCTATGGGCCGATGCCCTGCGCGAGGAGCACACCGATGAGCCGCCTGTAAAAGTAAAAAAAGCTGCTGCGGTAAAAAAGCCTGCAGCTAAGGCTACGGCGGTAAAGAAAACCGCCGCTGCAAAAACAGCCACGGCAACAAAGAAAGTCGCCGCTGCTCCCGCAAAAAAGGCAGCAAGCACGGTAAAAAAAGCTGCAACAACCAAAAAAGTAGCAGAAAAAACTCCCGTAAAAAAGGCGGCTACCGCTAAAAAAGTTGCGGAAAAAGTTACGGAAAAAGTTGCCGTAAAAAAAGCAAGTCCGGCAAAGAAAACCACCGTAAAAAAAGCCACCGCCAAATAGCTAAATTTACTTAGACGGGTTAACATGAAAACGTCCTGTGAATTTTGTTAATCCAGTTTGTACTTTACCACAAATATATGACAACAGAGCAAAGCAATACCGCCCCAAAAGCCCCCAGCGCCACGCCGCCGCGCAAGCCCAACAGCAACGTGTTTTGGGTGTACGCCCTCATCATTGCCGGCATTTTTGGCATCAACTTTTTTTTCAACGCAGGTTCCTCTGTAGAAACCACGTGGCGCAACGTGCGCACCAAAATGATAGACAGCCAAGATGTGGCCAAAGTTGTGGTGGTAAGCAACCGGAGGTTGGTGGAGGTGTACCTAAAGCCCGACAGGCTTGAAAAGTATAAAAGCGAATTAGGCAAAAAGTTTGACGTACTTGGCAAGCAGGGACCGCATTTTTACTTCAAAATTGGCGACAGCAAAACCTTTGAGGACAACCTAAACGAAGCGCAGGCCAACTTTCCCGAAGCCGAGCGCCTCGAACCGCAGTTTACCGACCACAAAGACTACTTTGGTGGGCTCATGGGCTGGCTCATGCCCATCATCATCATCGTTGGGCTGTGGATGTTCATGTCGCGCCGCATGGGCGCATCAATGGGCGGCGGGATTTTTAGCGTAGGAAAATCAAAGGCGCAGCTGTTTGACAAGGACAATAAGGTAAAAATTACCTTTAGCGATGTGGCCGGACTTGAGGAGGCCAAGGTGGAGGTAATGGAAATTGTGGATTTTCTCAAAAATCCGAAGCGCTACACCGATTTGGGCGGAAAAATTCCCAAAGGCGCGCTTTTAGTCGGTCCTCCCGGAACGGGTAAAACCCTGCTGGCAAAAGCCGTAGCCGGCGAAGCCGATGTGCCCTTCTTTTCGCTTTCGGGCTCCGATTTTGTCGAAATGTTTGTGGGCGTAGGCGCTTCGCGTGTGCGCGATTTGTTTAAGCAGGCCAAAGAAAAAGCGCCCTGCATTATTTTTATCGACGAAATTGACGCCGTGGGTCGTGCGCGCGGCAACCGTGCCTTTAGCTCCAACGATGAGCGCGAAAATACGCTCAACCAGCTGCTTACCGAAATGGACGGCTTTGCCACCAACTCCGGCGTTATTATACTCGCTGCCACCAACCGCGCCGACATTCTCGACCGCGCTTTGCTGCGCGCCGGCCGCTTCGACCGCCAAATTCACGTGGATTTACCCGACCTAAAAGAACGTTTGGAAATATTCAAGGTGCACCTGCGCGGCTTGAAGCTCGTAGAAGGTTTTGAGGTGGATTTTTTAGCGAAGCAAACACCCGGATTTTCCGGCGCAGATATTGCCAACGTGTGCAACGAAGCGGCGCTCATAGCAGCGCGCAAAACCAAGCCTGCCATTGATAAGCAGGATTTTCTTGACGCCGTTGACCGTATTATTGGCGGTTTGGAAAAGAAAAATAAAATTATTTCGCTTGAAGAAAAGCGCACCATTGCCTACCACGAGGCGGGGCACGCCACCGTTAGCTGGCTGCTGGAGCACGCCAATCCGCTGGTAAAAGTTACCATTATTCCGCGCGGTCGTGCGCTTGGCGCAGCTTGGTATTTACCTGAGGAAAGGCAAATTACCACACAGGAGCAGCTCATTGATGAAATGGCGGCAACCCTTGGCGGGCGCGCTTCGGAGGAGTTAACCTTCCACAAAATTTCGACCGGCGCACTCAACGATTTGGAGCGCGTAACCAAGCAGGCCTACTCCATGATTGCCTACTTTGGCATGAGCGCTAAGCTGCGCAACATCAGCTACTACGACTCGTCGGGGCAGGAGTATTCGTTCTCAAAACCGTATAGCGAAAAAACCGCCGAGGCTATTGATAGCGAGGTGCAGATTTTAATAGAAAAATCGTATAAACTTGCAAAACAAGTGCTTACGCAAAATAAAAAAGGCTTGAAGCAGCTAGCCGATTTACTGTTGGAGCGCGAGGTTATTTTTAGCGAAGATTTAGAACAAATTTTTGGCCCACGCAAGGGCGATACCACCTCGCTTGCCGCCGAAGTTGGCGTGCCTGTTACTGCTGTAGTTGAAACCGAAGTGGAAAAGCCCAAGCGCAAGCCTCGCACCAAAAAAGTAGCAGAAGATGCTGCAACGGAAGAAGGCAGCGAGGTAAAAACGCCGCAGCCTGCGCAGGAAAAATCGCTGTTTGATGTTCCTGCTGTGGCTGCAACAACGGAAGAAAAAACTGAGGAAGCTACATAGCTTCTTATAGAATTTTCTATGCTTAAACCTTGCCAGTAAATGTTGCCTTTTGTCATTCTGAGCGAAGCGAAGAATCTCGTGTTCGCTCTACGATGAAACTTTGCTACAACTTTGAGATGCTTCACTTCGTTCAGCATGACAACACACAAGATTTAGGTAGATAATTTGTTTTTTTATGGAAAAAGGTTGGGTGAAAATATACGAATCGGCAGACACGCTAATGGCCGAAATACTGCGCCAAAGCTTGGAAGAAAACGATATTTGCGCAGTGCTGCTCAACCAACGCGACTCATCGTACTTGGCGTTTGGCAGCGTGGAGCTGTACGTGCACGAATCGAATAGGGTAGAGGCCGAAAAAATTATTGCAGGACAATGACAAAGCTAAAAAATTTATTGCTGCGCGCGCTATCGGGCGCGGTGTTTGTGGCGGTAGTAGTGGGTTCGCTGCTGTGCTGCGAGCGAGCGTTTGCAGCGGTAATGCTGCTGTGCATGGTGGTTTCCATGCACGAATTTTTCGGCATCAGCCGCGCGCTGGGCGTAAAGCCGCAGTACGGTTTGGGCATGACGATAGCCGTGGTAATGTTTGCCGCAGGCTACATCATAGCCTTTGAAAAAGTTGATTTTTTCAACGAACAAAATCTTATTTTTGCGCCCATTCCGCTGTGCATGTTGGTGTTTTTTGTGGAGCTATTTCGCAAAAACGCACAGCCCTTTACCAACATTGCCTACACGCTGCTAAGCTTGATGTACGTTGCGTTTCCCTTTGCGCTCATGAGCGCGGTGTACAGCGCAAATGCTGAAATTATGCTTTGCTTTTTTATTCTGCTTTGGGCAAATGATACCTTTGCTTACTTGTTCGGAATTACGCTCGGAAGGCACAAATTATTTCCCAGCATTTCGCCAAAAAAATCGTGGGAAGGTTACGTAGGCGGCATCATTTCGGTGGTAGTGTGCTCGTGCTTTTTGCACCGAGCCTTCAACGATATTGCCATGGTGCACATGGTGGCGGTGGGCGTTATTATTTCGGTTACGGCGGTGCTTGCCGATTTGGTGGAATCCATGCTCAAGCGCAGCGCAGGCGTGAAAGATTCGGGAAAAATTATGCCCGGTCATGGTGGTCTGCTCGATAGGTTCGACGCCGCGCTGCTCTCGCTGCCGTTGGTGTTTGTGTACGTTATGGTGTTTATGTAAAAGAAGGATATGCGATGCTCGACATGCGACTTGCGAAAAAAGTCAAATGTCGCATATCGCGTGTCGAAAAATCGCAATTTTATGAAAATTCACAGAGAAGGAGCGGCTACCATTGTGGTAGTATTTTTGCTGTTGGCAGCTATTTGTTCGCCCGTATTTTACTTTTTGGGTGGCGGAATAATTTCGTATTTGCTTGCAGCGGCAGCCTTTATTTTTTGGTGCTGGATTATTCGCTTTTTTCGCGTTCCCGCTCGACAAAAGCAACGCGATGAAAACGCCATTTACGCGCCCTGCGATGGAAAAGTGGTGGTAGTTGAGGAAGTTTTTGAGCCGGAATTTTTGCAAGAAAAATGCCGGCAAATTTCCATTTTCATGTCGCCCAACAACGTGCACGTAAACCTTTACCCGGTAAGCGGCGTGGTGGAATACCAAAAGTACCACCCGGGAAAATTTTTGGTGGCCTGGCACCCCAAATCTTCTACCGACAACGAGCGCACCACGGTGGTGGTAAATACGGGCAGGGCAAAAATTTTGTTTCGCCAAATTGCGGGAGCCGTGGCGCGCCGCATTGTTTGCTACGCAAAAGCGGGCGATAAAGCCGAGCAAAATTCCGAAATGGGCTTCATTAAGTTTGGTTCGCGCGTAGATGTTTTTGTTCCGCTTTCGGCAAAAATTGAGGTGGCGCTTGAGCAAAAAACGCAAGGCGGACAAACGGTTTTAGCGAGATATTAATTTCAAATTACCCTACGTGCGTAGGGATTGTGCGCAATTTGAAACTTGGAATTTGAAATATGAAATTTGAGATATGAAATCCAACTTTTCCATGAATAAGCTTGCGCGGTACATCATTATTTCGGTGGTTACGGCGGCTGTGCTGGCGGTGGCGTGGTACTTTTCAAACATTGTGGCGTACGTGCTCATAGCAGCGGTGCTGTCGCTCATTGGCAAGCCGCTTAAGGACGCAATTTCCAAGGTTCGCATAAAAAATATACACCTGCCGTGCGCGCTGTGCGCCGCCATTACGCTTGCCGCACTTTGGTTGGTGTTTGTGCTGTTTTTCTACTTTTTTATTCCCCTCATACTTGAGCAGGTTGGCGAGTTTAGCAAGGTAAACGTGGCGGGTGTAACCGAGCAGCTCGATGCGCCGCTGCAAAAGGTTGATGAGTGGGTGCAAAAATATTTTGCCGCCGATTTTTCGCTGCAAGCCACGCTGCATCACGAGGTGCAAAACGTGGTAAACGTAGCGCAGCTGTCGGGTTTTGTGGGCTCGCTGGCGGGGCTTATTAAGAGCTTTGGCATTGCGCTTTTTGCCATTTCGTTCATCACATTTTTCTTTTTGAAGGAAGATAAGCTGTTTTTTCAGGCCATAACGCTGCTGTTTCCGCAGCGCTACGAGCAAAATATTACGCGCGCGCTTTCATCGGTCAATCGCTTGCTGGTGCGCTACTTTACGGGCATGTTTGCCGACATTATTTGCGTTATGACGCTCATTACCTTGGGGCTTACCTTTGTGGCAGGATTTTCGCTCAAGCAGGCGCTGTTTTTGGGCTTACTTGCAGGCGTATTCAACGTGGTGCCCTACGTGGGGCCGCTTATGGGTTACGCGCTTGGAACGCTGCTGTGCGTGGTAACCTCGGTAAGCACAGGCGTGCCGTTTTTGCCGCTTGAGCTGAAGCTGCTGCTGGTGTTTTTTGCCGTGCAAGTTATTGATATGGCGTTTTTGCAGCCCGCCATTTACTCCAATAGCGTGAAGGCGCACCCGCTCGAAATATTTTTGGTCATACTTTTGGCGGGCAGCTTAGCAGGCGTACTCGGCATGCTCATTGCCATTCCTACCTACACAGTGCTGCGCGTTTTTGCCAAAGAATTTTTCAACAACTTCCGCGTAGTGCAAAAGCTGACGGAGAAGATTTGAGCTGAAAGTTTGTAAGGCAAAATTTACTTTACGAACTTCATAAACTTAACTTTAAACGTTATGAAAAAAATCTTTTTTGCGCTACTTTGCGCTTGCTGGGTTTCTGCCGCAGCCCAGCTTCCCGAGCGCACTTCGACTAACGTTGAAAAGTATAAGAAAATTTGCCGCGAGCACATTCGCCGCGAAATGAAGGGAATGTACCGCGATGCGGGCGGCGCGCTGCAGTATCCGTTTCTTGCTCCGGGCAGCAGCCAGTACCTCGATATGCTTTGGGATTGGGATTCGTGGCTGAGCAACGTTGCGCTGCGCCAGAATTTACTTGAAAATGGCACCGAAAAAGACCGCCAAGAAGCCCTAAAGTACGAGCGTGGTTGCGTGCTCAACGCCTTGAAATACGGCGGAATGGACGGTTGGATTCCCATTTGGATTGAGCGCAACGCTCCCTCGCGCGAGGAAATGCTGCGCAAGCGCAACCCTTGGAAAAGTAACATGCATAAGCCCACCATTGCTCAGCACGCTGCTTTTATTGTACAGCAATCGGCTGGCGATGTGGAGTGGTTGCGCGAGCCATTTTACTACCTGCAAACCTTTGTAGATAACTACATTAACCACCACAAGCACCAAGCAACCGGCTTAATTTATTGGGAAACCGATGAGGCAATTGGCGTTGACACTGACCCTAGCACCTACTTTCGCCCCGATGCAAGTTCGGGTTCAATTTACCTCAATGCCTTTATGTATAAAGAATTGCAGGCAATGGTTTTTCTTGCCGAGAAGTTAAACCTACCCGACATTGCTGCTACCTACAAGCAGGCTGCCGAGGAGCTTGCGGCTGCAATTCGCGAGCACTGTTGGGACCCGCGCGATGGTTTTTTCTACAGCGTGGACTTGAATTTGAAACCCATTACGAAGCCCAATGTGGCAGGCCTTAACCCCGGCGACCTCTTTCTTCACGTGGGTAAGCAGCGCACCTACCATTGCTTGATACAACGCCTTGATGTGTGGAGTGGATTTCTTGCCATGTGGGCAGGCGTAGCTACGTCCGAGCAAGCTAAGCAAATTGTTGAGCGACACTACCGCGATACCGCGCGCTTCAACGCTCCGGCAGGTGTTCGCACGCTTTCTCCGCTTGAAAAAATGTACGATACGCGCGCCTCGGGAAACCCTTCGTCGTGGAACGGACCGGTGTGGATTTGCGTAAACTACCTTGTATTTAAGGGGCTATTGCAGTATGGCTATGAAGACGATGCGCGAGAGTTAGCCGAAAAAACCGTTTTACTGCTTGGTCGCGATTTTGAACGCTTTGGCGCGTTGCACGAATACTACCTGCCCGATAACGGCGAACCTGTGCTCAACAAAGGATTTCAGAATTGGAATTTGCTAGTGTTGAATATGGCTGCGTGGCTCGATGGTAAAACCTTTGTTGCAGAATTTTAGCTACTAACTCTTCTTTGACTTGGAATTTATCTACATCCACAGTTTTGCAAAGGCGCAAGGCTGTGGAATTTTTTGTGCGCATTGTGCTGCCGCGAACTGCCAGCAGAGTTTGTCGAAGCATCTCAAGGTGGCACGGTATTAGCATGAGATTTCTACATTTTTTGCGAAAAGCGCTGCATGAAAATTTCGTTTTCAAACGAATCTCCGTGCTTGCGCCAGGCCTTTCGTAGGCCGGTGGCCTCAAAACCGAGTTTTTTGAAGAGAGAAAGGCTAGCAATATTGCTTTCTGATACTGCGCAGTGCAGCTGGTGCAGGTGCAGCGTGCCAAAAGCGTAATCTATTAGCTGCTTTAAAGCCTGCGTGGCGTGCCCTTTTTGGCGGCAACATTTATCAAAAATAAGAACGCCTACTCCCGCTCGGGCGTGCAGCGGGTCGAGGTCGTACAAATCCACGGCGCCAATGGTGGCGCGGGTGCCATGGGGCTGCGCAAGGTCCACCATAAGGCGCAGCTGGCGCAGGGCGTAAATGTCCTCGGTGGTGGCGCGCTCCACGTACTGCTGCAGGGCGTAGCGCGAAAAGGGAGCCGGCACATCACTGTACTCCCAAAGGTCGGGGCTGTTTTCCCACTCGTAAAGCAGCTCCACATCAAGCGGCTCCAAGGCGCGCAATGTGATTTCAGTTTCCATGTACTAGTTACCAGTGTCCAAATATCAGTGACCACTGTTGGTAACTGGTCACTGGTACTTGGTAATTTATTCGAGTCCTCTGCGCTTAATTAGCGGTGCAATGTCGGGTTCGTGCCCGCTGAAGCGCTTGTACAGCTCCATGGGGTCTTCGGTGCCGCCGCGCTCCAGTATGCACTTGCGGAAGGCGGTGCCCATGTTGGTATCGAAGGTTTTTCCCTTCTTTTTGAACTGCTGAAAAGCATCGGCATCCAACACCTCAGCCCAAATGTAGCTGTAGTAACCTGCCGAATATCCGCCGGCAAAAATGTGGCTAAAGTACGTGCTGCGGTAGCGCGGCAGTATTTCCGAAAGCAGCTTGATGTTGCCCATGGCAGCGCGCTCAAACTCCTGAACATTTACTTTTGCGCTATCTTTTACTACGTGAAAATCCATATCTAACCATGAGGCGGCAAGGTACTCCACCGTTTTAAAACCTTGTCCGTACTGCTGCGCGCTGACTAATTTTTCGACCAAATGCGCGGGAATTACCTCCTGCGTGTCGTAGCGCTTGGCGTACAGCGCAAGCAGCTCGGGCTCAAAGGCCCAGTTTTCCATAATTTGCGAGGGCAATTCTACAAAATCGCGCGCTACGTTGGTTCCCGCCAAGCTTTTGTACTGACAGCTGGAAAAAAGGCTGTGCAGCCCGTGCCCAAACTCGTGGAAAAAAGTTTCTACCTCATCGGGCGTAAGCAGCGAAGGTACATTACCCAGTGCCGGCGTAAAGTTGCACACCAGCGAAATAACCGGCGCAATTCGTTTGCCGTGGCGGAAGGATTGCTCACGGAAGTTGGTCATCCATGCGCCTCCGCGCTTGCCCGGGCGCGGACAAAAGTCCATGTAAATGAGGCCGAGAAAGTCGCCATTGACATCGCGCGCGCTGTAGCACACCACATCTTTGTGGTAAACGGGTACATCGGTAACCGGCGTAAACTGCACGCCGTATAGCTTTTCTACCAGAGTAAAAATTCCGTTGCGTACATTTTCCAACGTAAAGTATGGGCGCAGCTCCTCCACGTTTAAGGTGTAGCGCTCCTGCATAATTTTTTGCTCGTAGTACCGCCAGTCGTGCGCTTGCAGCAAAAAAGTATTTTTGCCATTCTCGCGGTTGATAACGGCTTGCTGCTCGCGCGCCTCGTAGCGGGCTTTGCGCAGCGCGGGTGTCCACAGGCGCGCAAGCATGTTGTAAACGTTGCGCGGCGTTTTGGCCATGCAGTCGTCGAGCACGTAGTCGGCAAAGGTTTCATAGCCCATAATGTTGGCTTTTTGCACGCGCAGGTTTACAATTTCGGCTACAATGGCGTTGTTGTCAAACTCGTCGGCGTTGGCGCGATTGGCGTAGGCGTTATGTATTTGCTCGCGCAAATTTCGCTTGGCGGAGTACTGCAAAAACGGCATTACGCTTGGATTTTTTAGCGTAAACTCCCAAGTATTGTTGCCCGTTGCGGCTGCTTCAACTAACGATGCAGGCAGCCCCTCCAAATCTCCCACGCTATCAACAACGAGCTTGTAGGCGTTGGTGGCGGCCAACAAATTTTGCCCGAATTTTAGCATCAGCGAGGATAGCTTTTCGTTTACCTCGCGCAGCTTGTTTTTATCGTTGGCGGCAAGGTTGGCGCCGCCGCGCACAAAGCGCTTGTAGGTTTCTTCGAGCAGCTTATTTTGCTCCAAATTCAACTGAAGCTCCGCGCGCTGCCGGTACACCGTCTCAATTTTGGAAAATAATTCTTCGTTGAGCAAAATATTATCCAAATGTTTTGTTACGAGCGGCGTGATTTCCTCGGCAATTTTCTCCATTTCGTCACTGGTTTCCGCCTCATTTAGGTTGAAGAAAACGGCGCTCACGCGGTCGAGCAGCTTGCCGCTCCACTCCAAGGCCTCAATGGTGTTGGCAAAGGTGGGCTGCTGGGCGTTGCGCACAATGTTATCGACCTCCTCCACCTGCTGCGCCATGCCCTCTTTGAAGGCAGGCAGGTAGTGCTGCGTTTCTATTTTGTCAAAAGGGGGAACTTCGTGGGGCGTTTTGTAGCCGCCGTAAAAAGGGTTGCTTTCGCTGCACGATGTGGCTGCTGTCATAGCTAATAGTGATATTATGATAAGAGATTTACGAAACATAGGTGGTTAAGTATTGTATTTGCAACTGCAAAGATAGCAAAAAATGGAAACGGGTAATTAGCGGCAAGCCACGCACTGTAGTCATTGCGAGCAAAGCGTGGAATCTCTTGCTAGCAGCACCACAAACTTGAGATGCTTCGACAGACTCAGGGTGACAACGAGGCAAACGTGGTTATTCATAAGGAATTATCATCAAGATATTTTTAGCCTTTAGAAGTCATTTGCGGGCTTCATAGTTAGAGCTGAGCATGATTTTTATGGCGCCAAGGTTAGATTTGGGCGAAAAAATGGCTGCAAGACAAGCAACTTAGCAAATTTCCTCGTACTTCGGAAATTCCTTTAAAAACTCCACCTTTTCGGTTTCAAAATTTACGCGGCAGCAGTAGGTATTGTCGCCGTTGGTGATGGCGAGGTAGGGCACGCGCAGCGTAAGG
>JAITVR010000105.1 GCA_031285695.1 Prevotellaceae bacterium | reverse complement strand
TGGCTACATTTGCTACAGGATTTCGGCATTCTACTACAATTGCGTTAATTTCATACACATACAGCAAGATTGCAGCGGCATTTTTTTACATCGAATACAAAAACGTAACACATTTTTTTCAACAAACAATTTTTAAAGTCATGGAAAAAACAAAAAAAACAGGCAAGTCAAAAGCCCTTGACATTTTTGCCGGTGCTGCCATTGTTATTTGCATAGCAGTTGGCTTTTTGATGTGGAGGTTTGTGATGGGTGCACCCGCTAACTTCGAGGGCGGCGACCCTGTGAATGGGCACCCGCTGCCGGGCAACTTCCTTGGTCAAATTTACAAGGGCGGCGTCATTGTACCCTTCCTTATGGGCCTGCTCCTTATGGCGGTGGTGTTTTCCATCGAGCGCTTTTTTGCCATTAGCAAGGCCGAAGGCAAGGGCAACCTGGGCAAGTTTGTAAATGAGGTGCAGGCCAGCATTGCCGTGGGCAACGTGGACGAAGCCATGGAGCAGTGCAACGTGCAAAAAGGCTCGGTAGCCAACGTTATTAATTCGGCCTTGGTAAAGTACAAAGATGTGCGCAGCGAAGGTTTTGATTCGGAAAAAGCGTCGGAAATGATTCAAACCGAAATTGAAAACGCCACCTCGCTCGAAATGCCTACGCTCGAAAAAAACATGCCCATTTTGGCCACGCTCGTATCCATTGGTACGCTGCTTGGCTTGCTGGGAACGGTTTCGGGCATGATTAAAGCCTTTGCCGGCCTTGCCGTATCGGGCACGCCCGACCAGGCGCAGCTGGCCAACGGCATTTCCGAGGCGCTTATCAACACTGCTACGGGTATTTCCACCTCCATTCTGTCTATCATTGCGTACAACTTTTTTACCTCAAAAATTGATACGCTTACCAGCTTTATTGACGAGGCGGGCGCAGCCATTACCAAATCGTACCGCAGGCTGAAGAGCAAGTAAATTTGTGCCAATATTTTTTACAAAAATTTTGTAAGCTATGGCTAAAGTAAAAATAAAAAAGAAGAAGATAAGCATTGACATGACCGCCATGTGCGATGTGGCGTTTTTGCTCCTGTCCTTCTTTATTATGACATCGACCGCCAAACTGCCCGAGCCCTACCCTGTGGACACGCCGGCATCGACCGTGCAAACAAAGCTGCCCGACTCGTACTTAGCCACCATTACCGTGGGCGAGGGAAGAATTTTCTTTGGCGTTACCGGAAAAAGGGTGCGCAAGCGCATGCTTGAGCAGATGTCGGAAAAGTACAAGCTCGAATTCACGCCGGAGGAAGCCGATGCTTTTTCGCTCATCGATTTTTTTGGAGTTGACATCAACGCTATGAAAAAGCTGATAGCGCTGCCCAACGCCGAGCGCAACGCCAAAGGATTGCAGCCGGGCGTGCCCTACGACTCGGTAAATAACCAGCTGCACGATTGGATTTTGTGCGCCCGCTTGGCCACCAAGGAAATTAACAACGAGGATTTGGACATTGCCATTAAGGGCGATAAAAACTTGGACTACCCTATGATTAAAGCGGTAATTGATATTTTGCAAGAGCAAAGGAAAAACAACTTTTTCCTTGTTACGAACCTGCGCGGCGAGGATTTTTAACCCGAAAAATTTTGTAAGCAATGGCAGAACTAAATACCGATAGCGGCAAGGAAAAAAAGGGCAAAAGCAAAAAGTTGGGCTCCGGTGTTGACCTTACGGCCATGGTGGACTTGGCTTTTTTGCTCATTACCTTTTTTATGCTTACCACCACGCTGTCCAAACCACAGTCCATGAATTTGGCCATGCCCGATAAATCCGACAAAAGCGCGCGCAACGAAACCAAAGTTTCTGACCGCCGAACGCTTACGCTGCTGCTGGGCACCGACAATAAGCTGGTGTGGTACATGGGGCAAACGGCCAAACCACTCGATGGTCCAACCGTAACCGGCTACGGAAAAAACGGGCTTCGCCAAGTGCTGCTGGACAAAAACAGCCAAGTGCTTGCCCGCACGCAAGACCCGGAAAGGGGGCTGATTGTAATCATTAAGCCCAGCAACAAATCGTTGTACCACAACCTGGTGGACGCGCTGGACGAAATGGCCATAACCAAGGTAAAAACCTACGCCATTGTAGAAATTACGCCCGAAGACCTTGAGCTGTTGGATAAGGAAGGGCTAAATGGCGAGCAGGAGCAAAGCAAAGGTGTGAATTAGAGTTATGATTAAAAAAACGGCAGCACTATGTTTAACTCAAAAATAGACCTGTTTAGCCAACGCTGGATTGACACCGTATTCGATGAAAAAAACAAAGAGTACGGCGCCTACGAGCTGCGCAGCAACGAGTCGAAAATGACCGTTAAGGCTGTCGTAATTGGCGCCGCGCTGTTTATATCGCTCATCAGCCTGCCGGTAATTCTTACAAAAGTAGAAAGCACCCTCGGCCGGAAAGAAAAAAACAAGGTAATAGACCAGCAAATAACCATGGTGGACTTGCTTCCGCCACCCGAAGAAGCCAAGGAGCTGAAAAACCTTCCGCCGCCTCCGCCAAGGTTAATGAAATCTATTAAGGAAGTAAAAAAATTCACCCCGCCCGTGGTGGCTCCCGAGGAAGATGTGGTGGAAGAATTGGTAACGCAGGACGAGCTGGTGGAGGCCGATGCCGGCGCGCAAAACGTTGACGCCAGCGAGGACGGCGAAATTGTAATTGACGAAACGCCCGCCGAAATTACCACCGAGCAAACCATTATTGAGGAGCAAACCTACATTTTTCAAGCCGTAGAGGTTCCTCCCGAATTTCCGGGCGGCAGCATAGGCAAGTTTACGCAGTACGTTGTTGATGAGCTGGGATACATTGAAATAGAAGTCCCCATGCTGCGCATCATCATTCAGTTTGTAATAGAAAAAGACGGACGCATTGCCGAAATTCAGGTGCTGCGCGATGGCGGCTACCCCGACATTGCCCAGCGCGTTGTTCGTGTGCTCCAAAAAGCACCAAAAGGAAAACCGGGCGTTAACAACGGAAGGTCGGTGCGCGTGGCGTACACGCTTCCCATAACCATAACCATGGAATAACAATGGCTTCAAATCAAAGTACAGCAAAGCAAAAAATTTTGCTCACGTTAGGAATTTTCATTTTTGCCATGTACATGGCGCTGGGACTTGCTTTTGTATTTGTTACAGAGCTGCCCTTCAACATGTCGCCCACCATGCGAGTAAGCTTTGGAGCAGTGCTTATAGCCTACGCAGGATTTCGCCTATATCGACTTGTGAAGCAAAGCAAAAATCAATGAAGCGCGTACTTTTCATTACCGCCATTTGCACCGTTTTTTTTGCCTGTAAATCGGGTAAAAAAAATGATGAATCGCCAACGCGCGGCGCAGCCACCGTTTTGGTTGACGAGGCTGTTTACCCCATGGTAGATGGGCAGGCGCGCGTTTTTGAAAACCAGTACAAGTACGCCACGCTGCGCCTGCTTGCGCTACCCGAGCAGGCAATAGCGCAAATGTTGGTGCAGGATTCGGCGCGCATAGCCATACTTTCGCGCGATTTGACCGAAAGCGAGCTGGATTTTTTTGAGTTGGATTTAACTATTGCCAAAGACAAAAAAACGGCCTTGAAACACTTCAAAATGAGTGGGATAAAATATGACATTACTGAAAAACATAAATCGGCAGTGTTTGATTTACCGGAAACACTTGCATA
>JAITVR010000103.1 GCA_031285695.1 Prevotellaceae bacterium | reverse complement strand
GCACAAGGTGGACCTCTACGTGCCCGGCAACCCCGTGCACCCCCTCACCTTCATCAACGGCATACTGCACCTGCTGGGAAAGAATAAGGTAAAGTAAAAAAGTAATCAATTGGCAATTTTTAGTAGGCAATAGGCAACGACGGTGGGTATGCCCCCCAAAAAAAATCCCCACTAATCGCTAACCATTAATAATTTTTTCTTACCTTTGCCTTCACATTCTACGCCACGTGTGCCTCTACACATGTGCAGAATGTCGGCTTAGTGCCGCAGAAAGGCACGCCTGTCTTGCATTTACATTTTAATTATTTTATACCATGAAAAAAACAGCGTTACACATTCTTTTTCTGGCCGTAGTAGTGTGGCTTACCGGCTGCGCTACCGCCAAGGTTACGATGATTGACACAACATCATCGTATGCCCCCAAGGGCAAAGAGGCCGTTATTGACGTTTACGACACGGCCACGGTAAAGGTAAACCGCGAGTACACCGAGCTTGCGCAAATTGTGTGCAAGGCCGAGTTTTCGGAGGAGAGAAGCATGAAGTTGGTTACGGAAAAGGCGCGCAAGCTTGGCGCCGACGGGGTGATAATTGTCAAAAAGGAGACCTCTACCCAAACCATATTTATGGACCCCGCCACCGGAATAATAAGCGGCATAGGCACTGTGCCCTTAGATATTGAGAGTTACGGCATAATTGCCACTGCTATAAAGTACAAAAAGTAGCAAGTTTTTCAAGAAAAATAAAAGGATAGCGGCTGTGCCTAAAGCGTAGCCGCTTTTTTGATGCCTGCAAATTGCCAGCCACGCACTGCCAAATCACTAAAATTACTCGTTGCTCATTGTTAACTGTTCATTATTTACTACATTTGCACCACCAATATTTTTATTTTAAACCTAAAAATAGCTATGAACCCTACCTTACTGCAAGCCGCTACGGTTGTAACCGAGCCACAACAGCTGGATTTTATTGAGCTCGCCATCAAGGGCGGCTGGGTAATGATACCCATTTTGCTCCTTTCTATTGTGGCCGTATTTGTGTTTACCGAACGCTTTATGGCCATCAACCGCGCCTCAAAAATGGACAACCACTTTATGAGCAACATTCGCGAGTACATTCAGAGCAACCGCATCGACGGCGCTATTGCGCTGTGCCAAGCCAACAATACGCCGCAGTCGCGCCTTATCGAAAAGGGAATTAAGCGCATGGGCGCACCGCTGGGCGATGTGCAAACGGCTATAGAAAACGTGGGCGGACTTGAAGTTTCGAGGCTCGAAAAAGGCTTGGCCATGCTGGCCATGGTGGCCGGCGGTGCTCCCATGTTGGGCTTTTTGGGAACGGTAACCGGTATGGTGCGTGCTTTCTTTAACATGGCCAGCGCGGGCAATAACTTAGATATTCAGGTGCTTTCATCGGGTATTTATGAGGCTATGGTTACCACCGTGGCAGGTCTTATTGTGGGCATTATAGCCTACTTTGGCTACAACTACTTGGTGTCGCGCGTATCGCGGGTGGTGTTTCAGCTCGAGGCCAGCACCATGGAATTTATGGACATGCTTTACACAAAACAACCCAGCCATGGCAATTAAACGCGGCCTTAAGGTGGACGCAAGCTTCAGCCTTTCGTCCATGAGCGATTTGGTGTTTCTGCTGCTCATATTTTTTATGATAACCTCCACCATGGTTAGCCCCAACGCGCTCAAGCTGCTGCTGCCGCAAAGCAGCAACCAAATACAGTCCAAGCCGGCGGTGAGCGTGTCCATTCAGCCGGGCAGCCCCTACCTTTTTGTTGACGGAAAATCGCCCGTAACCATTGATGAGCTGCCGGCAAGGCTGAGCCTGCTGCTCGCCGACCGCGAAGACCCCACCATCTCCATTCACGCCGACAAAAGCGTAACTATTGATGAGGTGGTGCAGGTAATGAACGTGGCCAAGGATAACCGCTGGAAGGTAATACTGGCCACCGCGCCCGAAGCAAAAAAGTAACAAACGTAACAAATGTGACGGCTACCTGTCACGTTTGTCGCTCGTCACAATTTTAAAAAAAAGATTGGAACAACAACAGCGTAATAAAGTAGTGGGCGCATTGGCCACCGTGATTTTTCACGGTGCGCTGCTGTACATGCTGCTGTTTTGGGGTTTTCAAAAGCCCTTTCCGCCGCCCGGCGAGGAGGGTATTCTCATATCGTTTGGCAGCACGCAAACCGGTCGCGGAGTTGCGCAACCCACCGTGGCGCAGCCCCTGCGCCGCACGCCGCCGCCTGCTGCGCAGCGCGAGCAGCAGCAGTACCTCACGCAGGACTATGAGCAAACCGCCGCCATTAGGCAGCCGCGCCGCAGGCGTGCGCCCAAAAATGATAAAAGGCGCAACGTAAAAACCACAGAGCAGCCCGAGCAAACCCGGCAGCCCCAAAAACCGGAGGAAAAACCGCGCGAAGTAAAACGCAATGCGCTGTTTCCCGGCAAGGGAACGGCAAATTCGCAGGGGCAAGGCACCGGCAGCGAAGCCGGAAATCAGGGCGCGCAAAATGGCTCAGCCAACGGCAGCCCGCGCGGCACAGGACTTGGGCTTAGCGGTAGCGGCGCCACCCTCGAGGGGCGTTCGCTTGTAGGAAAGCTACCCGAACCCGACTACGGCGTGCAGCAATCGGGGCGCGTAATTGTGCGCATTAGGGTTGACCGCGATGGCTACGTGGTGGAGGCCAAGGCCGACCAGCGCGGCTCCACCGTTATGGACGCCACGCTGTACGAAGCCGCCGAGCGCGCCGCCCGCAGGGCAAAATTCAACACCTCGCCCAACAGCCCCATTCACCAAATCGGCACTATTACCTACGTATTTAGGCTCGGGCAGTAGAAAACTTCCCTTCTTTCTTCAGTAAAATGAAGAATCACGACAATGCGACACGCGATTTGCGACATGCGACCCTTCCCCGTTGTCATGCTGAGCTTGTCGAAGCATCTCATGTTAGCACTATGACGACACTTTACCACAACTTGAGATGCTTCGCGGAGTTTACACTGAGCGAAGTCGAATGTGCTCAGAATGACAATAGGCAACTTTAGCACCCTAATCTCTATTTACTAATCACTAACATCTAATCACTATTTACTAAAAAGTACGCCTTGTCAGTCAACCAAAAATTTTCCTGCCAAAATGTCACCTTTTTTACCGATGGTATGAGAGTTGTTAGAGATTGTAAAGAAATTTTAGAAAAAAACAACTTAAAACAATAAACAAAAATGGGAAAAGTAATTGGAATTGACTTAGGAACCACCAACTCCTGCGTGGCCGTAATGGAAGGCAACGAGCCGGTGGTAATTACCAACAACGAGGGCAGGCGCACCACGCCCTCTATTGTAGCCTTTGCCGAGGGCGGCGAGCGCAAGGTGGGCGACCCTGCCAAGCGCCAAGCCATCACCAACCCGCACAAAACTATCTTCTCTATAAAGAGGTTTATGGGCGAGCCCTGGAGCAAGGTGCAAACCGAGGTGCACCGCGTGCCCTACCAGGTGGTGCAGGGCGAAGGCAGCACCCCCCGCGTGCAAATTGACGACCGCGCCTACACGCCGCAGGAAATTTCGGCCATCATTTTGCAAAAAATGAAGAAAACCGCCGAAGATTACCTTGGGCAAACCGTGAGCGAAGCCGTAATTACCGTGCCCGCCTACTTTAGCGACAGCCAGCGTCAGGCCACCAAAGAAGCCGGCGAAATTGCAGGCCTCAAGGTGCTGCGCATTATCAACGAGCCCACGGCAGCCGCGCTGGCCTACGGACTTGACAAGAAGGATAGCAAGGACCACAAGGTAGCCGTGTACGACCTTTGCGGCGGCACCTTCGATATTTCTATTCTCGAAATTGGCGATGGCGTGTTTGAGGTAAAATCCACCAACGGCGATACGCACCTTGGCGGCGATGACTTTGACCAAGTGGTGATAGACTGGCTGGCCGAAGAGTTTAAAAACGAAAATGCCGGACTCGACCTGCGCAAAGACCCCATGGCTTTGCAGCGCTTGAAGGAAGCCGCCGAAAAGGCAAAGATTGAGCTTTCGAGCGGCAACCAAACCGAAATCAACCTGCCGTACATTATGCCGGTTGACGGTATTCCAAAGCACTTGGTAAAAACCTTGAGCCGCGCCAAGTTTGAGCAAATGATTGCGCCGCTGGTAGAGCGCTCTATCGAGCCCTGCCGCAAGGCTATGGGCGATGCCGGCTTGAGCAATAGCGACATCGACGAGGTTATTCTTGTAGGCGGTTCAACCCGCGTGCCCGCTGTGGCCGAAGCCGTGCAAAAGTTCTTTGGCAAGGCGCCGCACAAGGGCGTTAACCCCGACGAAGTTGTTGCCGTAGGTGCAGCCATTCAGGGCGGCGTGCTCACGGGCGAGGTAAAGGACGTGCTGCTGCTCGACGTTACCCCGCTTTCACTCGGCATCGAAACCCTGGGCGGCGTAATGACCAAGCTGATTGAAGCGAATACCACTATTCCTACAAAAAAGAGCGAAACCTTTAGCACCGCTGCCGAAAATCAACCCTCGGTGGAATTGCACGTGCTGCAGGGCGAGCGTCCGCTGGCGCGCGACAACAAAACCATTGGCCGCTTTAACCTCGACGGCATACCGCCCGCACCGCGCGGCGTTCCGCAAATCGAAGTAACCTTCGACATCGATGCCAACGGTATTCTGAGCGTTTCGGCTAAGGATAAAGGCACGGGCAAGGAGCAAAAAATTCGCATCGAAGCATCTTCCGGCTTGTCCGAGGACGAAATCAAACGCATGCGCGATGAGGCCAAGGCCAACGAGGAAGCCGATAAGAAGGAAAAAGAGCGCATTGACAAGGTAAACGCTGCCGACACCATGATTTTCAGCACCGAAAAGCAGCTGAAGGAGTACGGCGAAAAAATTCCTGCCGATAAGAAATCAACCATCGAAGCCGCTTTGGAAAAGCTGAAGGAGGCGCACAAGAGCCAAGACATTGCAGCCATTGATGCTGCCACCACCGAGCTCAACAACGCTTGGCAGGCCGCCTCGGAAGAGCTCTACAAGGCCATGAACGACCAGCAGGCCGCAGGCGGCGCTCCGCAAGACCCCGGCGCGCAAGCCGGCAGCAGCGACGGCAAGGATAAAGAGGTAACCGATGTGGATTTCGAGGAAGTGAAGTAGCGCAAAGTTGCTATTAATTAGAAAAAATCGGCAGAACAATTTATTCTGCCGATTTTTTTTGCCCTAATGATTGCTATATTTGCACCATGATTGATGGCAAAGTTACCCCCGAAGCGCTTTGGTTGAGGCAGCAAATAGGCAGCCTTGACGTGGATTACGATGCGTGGAGCAAAAAGCGGGAAGCTATTGTAGAATTTGCTCGGCTTAGCCGCAGCTGCATTTTCACCGTCGATGTTTTTAAAAAAAGGTACGACTTCGCCTCCGAAAATTTTTCCACCGTTTTCGGATACAATCTCGACCAAATCAAAACCATTAGGGAGCAGGGCGACTTGCTGGAGGAAAGAATTCACCCCCACGACAGGGCGCAAATGTTGGAGTACCGAATTGAGCACGGGCAGTTTATTTA